>NZ_JBPXMB010000015.1:0-250656 GCF_051918945.1 Streptosporangium sp. LJ11 | reverse complement strand
AGCGCGAGAAGTTCGGCCTGGTCGCGCTCGCTCAAGGCGGCCATGACCTGGCCGGCGGGCCGGGTGGACAGGTCACGCAGCAGCAACCGCAGTCCGGCCCGCGGCGCCGCGCGCATCAGCAGCCGCACCGCCGCCCAGGTCGCGGCTTCGACGCGGGCGTTGAACACCAGGCGGCCGCCCAGGCGGGTGCGCCGGTCCGGCCAGGGCAGGAAGGCGACCGCGCTTTGCAGGATCACCCGCTCCACCAGGTGCGGATGACGCGCCGCCATGGTGAGCGCGGTGCGACCGCCCGCCGAGACGCCCACCACCGCGGCGATGCGCTCGATGCCCAGGTGACGGCACAGATCCGCGGTGACGTCGGCAAAGGCGGCCGGTGTGGTGCCCGTGCTCGGCGGGGTTCGGCCGTATCCCGGGCGCGAGGGGATGAGTACTCGATACCCCGAGGTGGTGAAGACCTCCTCGCCCAGGGCCAGCCCAGCTCGCAGGTGACCTCCGTGGAAGATCACGACCGTCTGGGGGCCGTCGCCCTCCAGCCGGTACTCCACCGCGCCCGCCGCCAGGCGGGCGGTGCTCGTCTCTCGCTCCGAGGCCGTCATGGACCGAAATGCTCGCATGTGCCCGACGGCCGCATCACTGCTCATTGACGCATTCTCGAGGCCCCATCCTTTCCCCAAAATACTGAACTTTTGTTCAGTATGCTGAACATGCGTTTATACAGTGAGCTCACCGCGCGAGCCCGGATCGGGAACGCGGCCCTGGAACTGTTCGACTCCGAGGGCGTCACCCGGGTCCGCCCGCGCCGGGCCGGCATGCCCTGTGGCAGCCGCCCCACCGAGCCCGGCAACGGTCGCATCGGCCACCCGCTGTGCCCGCGCGGACTGTTCTTCGTCGACGCCGCCCGCAACCTGTACGAGGTGACGTCCCCGGCCTGACCGGCCACCGCAGCGCCAACCGGCCGCCAGGGAACCCGGGACCGTCAGCCGGGACCGGCGGCACCGGACGGACCCGAGAGGGAGGCGGGTGCGGCCCGCCAGCCGCGCCGCTGCAAGTCGGCGGCGAACTCCTCAGGCCGACGAGATGTCGCGGCAGAGCGAGGGCTTGACCTCTCCGCCAAGTGAAGTTAGTCTCTAACATTAGTTAGTGGCTAACATTTGGAGGCTGAGATGGTGAACACGACAGTCGTGGTGGCTGGGGCGGGCCCGACGGGCCTTGCCCTGGCCTGCGGATTGCGGGCGGCCGGGGTGCGGGTCCGGGTGGTGGACAAGCTGGAGGGGCCATCGGCGACTTCGCGAGCACTCGGGTTGCAGCCGCGGGGCTCAGAAGTCCTGGACCGTCTTGGTGCCCTGGGGGACTTGCCGCAGCGGTCGGTGCACATCAGGCAGGTGATCACCCATGTCAACGGCGAGCCCATGGCACGGCTGAAGGTCGGCCAGCCCACCAAGCTGGTGACCAGGCCCGGCCTGATCGTTTCCCAGGCCGAAGTGGAGGCCCGGCTCCGGCACCGGCTCAGTGAACTGGGCGTCAAGGTGGAGTGGGGGCGCGAAGTACATGCCGCCGACCAGGACGGCCAGGGCGTGACCGTTCGTTTTGCCGACGGGCAGATGCGCGCCGACTGGCTGGTGGGATGCGACGGCGCACACAGCCGGGTGCGCAAAGCGGCAGGCATCGGGTTTCCCGGGGTTGCCGTGATTGAGCGTTTCCTGCTCGCGGACGTGCGAGCAGATCTATCTCTGCCCCGCGACGCAGTCTCGGTCTGGCTGCGAGGAGACCAGATGGTCGGCGCCTTTCCGCTGCCCGGTACCGACGTGTGGCGCCTGATGGCCCCCGCACCGGCGGATACCGCACCAGACATCGAGCCCGAGGGGTTGCTGGCCGTGCTCACCGGAGTGCTTCAAGACCATGCACGTCTTTCGGCCGCTGTAGTGCGCGAGACACTCTGGACCTCAACGTTCCGTATCCACCGCCGGCTGGCGTCAACCTACCGGCATGGCCGGATCCTGCTGGGCGGGGACGCGGCGCACATCCATAGCCCGTTCGGCGGGCAGGGCATGAACACCGGGCTGGGTGACGCCGAGAATCTGGCCTGGAAACTCGCTCTCGTCGCCACCGGCCGGGCCGGGGCTGCGCTGCTGGATACGTATCAGGCCGAGCGGCGGCCCATCGCACAAGAGGTGCTGGAGTCCACCAGCGCCATGACCCGCATCGTCGTCGGCGAGACCGTACTCGCCCGGGCGGTGCGGGACCGGGTTTTTGTCCCGCTGATGAACCGGCCGCTGGTGCAGCGGCTGATCTGGGAGAAGTCTTCCCAGTTGAAGGTCAGCTACCGTAACGGGTCGCTGGCATCTCGCTCATTTCGGGGCTGGTCCGTCCGTGGCCCACACGCGGGCGACCGGGTGCCTGACGTTGAGTGCGCCCGGGAAGACGGCAGCCTGACGCGTCTGCATGCGGAACTCCGATCACGCTGGGCACTCCTCCTTCCCTCCCCAGAGCACCCCTGCGCAGCCACCGCCCGCCGGCACCTCGGCGAAACCGGCACCTTGACGGTGCTGATCCCTACCGCCACGCACGGCAGGCAGGTCATGCTGGTGCGGCCCGATGCCCATCTGGCCTGGCGTGGCACGTCCCCGGTCGCGCTGAGCCAGTGGTTGACACGCACGCTCGGCCACGACCACACCTGGTGATCACACCAGCTCCCGTGCCCGAACCACGTACCAGCAAGGAACGGAGATATGGCTGTGACCCCGTCCCCGACCGCGCCCACGGGCCTGCGCGAACGCAAGAAAGCCCAGACTCGCCGCACCATCCAGGAACAGGCCCTGAGGCTCTTCCTCAGCCAGGGATACGAGAACACCACCGTCGAGGAGATCGCGGCCGCCGCCGGGGTCTCCCACATGACCTTCTTCCGTCACTTCCCCACCAAAGAAGCCGTCGTCGAAAGCGACGACTACGACCCGATGATCGTCCGTCTCATCGAACAACGTCCCAAGGAGGAGGACCCGCTCACCGCCCTGCACCAGGCACTGGCCCACGGCCTGGCAGCCGTCTACGCCGCCGACAGGGAAGCACTCCTGGTCCGCACCCGCCTCATCGTGAAGACACCGGCGTTGCGCGCCCGCGTATGGGAGAACCAGTACGCCACCGAGCAGCTGTTCGCTCACGCCCTCGCGGCCCGTCTCCAGACAGAACCCACGCTGAGCACCCGCGTTCTGGCCGCAGCATCTCTCGCCGCCCTCACCACAGCGCTCACCTGCTGGGTGGACGGCGACGGCGCCGAAGACCTGCCTTCGCTGGTGGACCAGGCGTTCCTCACCCTGCGCGGGGCAGGCGCCATCCCCGCAGACCAGTTGGTGAAGTAAAGCCGGCCACCGGCCACTCGGCGCCTGCCGCCGGGTGCGAGCAGGCTGGTTGAGTTCGGCGACGGCCTCCGGGAAGGGCTTGAAGCCGCATCAGCATCAGTAGTGGCGCGCCCTGCACTTCGAGGTGGGTCACAAAGGAAGTGGCGGTACTCCTGCAGGTCCCAGCCCATGCCGGGCCCGCGCACCGCGGCGGGTGACGAACAACCGGCCTGCGGGTGCGCCCCTTGAAGAGCCGGGCAGCAGCAACTGTGCGCCGCCGGCGTCCCAGCACACGTCTCCAACACGTAGTCCTCGCGGTCCTCGCGGTCCTCGCGCTCCTGGCTCCGGCGGTTGACTATGTCGATGAGAGGCGGAGCCGAACGTTGCCGACTGGCCCTCTTGATCGACCCGCCGGGAACCACCTCGGCAGCCCAGCCGGCTCGATGGCAGCCCCCGGTCTTCCTTCATAGACGAAGTCCCACCTCCAGGTGGAGCGGCCCGAGCGGAGCAAGGGACGACTACCTGGAGGTGGAGCGAGCGACGGCCATACTCGGCAACGAGGAAGGCCGAAGTAGCTCTCGAACTCGCCGAAAGATGTCCGGCTCGAGGGACGTGGCGCGGCTCTCGAAAAGACCGACGCTTGGCTCCCGCTGTCACCAACATAGCCAGGCGGCGGGCCTGGACCGGGCACCCTTCGCCTTGACCAGGCAGCAGCGCCCGCCGCCGGGCGAGCGGTGATCGTCTCTCGCTCCAGGGCCGTCATGGACCGCCATGCTCGCGTGCCCGGCGACGATCGCATAGCCGGTTCACCGACGGGCTTCGGACGTCTCGCCCCCTTCCCTCATGAATGAACGTTTGTTTAGTATGCTGAACATGCGTTTAGACAGTGAGCTCACCGCGCGGGCCCGGATCGGCACCGTGGCCCTGGAGCTGTTCGGCTCCGAGGGCGTCAACCGGGTGAGCATCCGGGCCATCGCCGCCAGGGCCGGGGTCTCGCCCGCCCTGGTGGTGCACCACTTCGGCTCCAAGGAGGGCCTGCGCGCGGCGTGCGACCAGTACGTGATCTCGCTGGTGCGCGGTGATCCCGATGACCCGGTCGAGTTGGGTGATGCCTCCGGTCTGGCCGCCATGCTGGAGGAGGCCGAACCGGTGCGGCGCTATCTGGCCCGTGCCTTCCTGGACGGCACCCCACAGGCGGCCGCGCTGTTCGACGAGGTCGTGGAGACCACCGCCGCGTGGCTGGAACAGGGCGCCACCGAAGGATGGGTCCGCCCCACCGGCGACGCGCGGGCCCGCGCCGCTTTGTATGTGACCTGGCTGTTGGCGCCGCTGGCCTTCGGCGAGCACCTGTCACGGGTGCTGGGCGTGGCCGACCTGCACCAAACCGACGCGACCTTGCGCTACTCGCGCACCTCTCTGGACATGCTCACCCACGGCGTGTTCACCGACGAGCGCCTGCTCAATGCCTGGGACGCCGCCGCAGCGAAGCGGAGAACGCGATGAAGGTGCTCATTCTCACCCACGGCACCCGCGGCGACGTCCAGCCGTACGCCGCCCTGGCCCTGGCCCTGCAACAAGCCGGTCACCACGCGGTGCTGGCCGCCCCGGCCGCCTCGGCCGCCCTGGCCCAACCACACGGCCTGCCGTTCGCTCCGGTGCACGACGGCCCCAACACCCTCCTGGACGACCCCCGCATCCGTCAGGCGATCGAGACCAACTACCGCGGCCTGGCCGGCAAGAAGATCGCCTTGGAGGTGATGCGGGCCAGCAAGCCGCTGATGGCACGGGTGTTCGCCGACATGGTCGCCGTCGCCGGCAGCGACGTCGGCGGCGGCGCCGACCTCGTCGTACACGCCCCCAGCGTCCCGGGCCATCGCATCGCCGAGGCCCTGGGGGTGCCCGCCGTGGCGGCGCTGCTGCAGCCGGTGTGGGTGCCCACCGCGGCCTTTCCCAACCCGATGATCCCGCTGCCGCTGCCGCGGGCGCTGAACCGCGCCTCCTACCTGCCGTTCAAGGCGATGCTGCGCTCCTTCGGCGCGGTGGCCGACAAGACGCTCGACCTGCCCCGACGGCGCGGCCGCCACGACTTCCTGCGCCGCCCTGATGGCGGGGCGGCCACCGTGCTGCACGGCTTCAGCCGCCACCTGCTTCTCCCCGGCGCCGACTACCCCCCTCAGGTGCACACCACCGGGTTCTGGTTCCTGCCCGCCGCCCCCGCCTGGAGCCCGCCGCAGGAGTTGGCCACGTTCCTGGCTGATGGCCCGGCGCCGGTCTACATCGGGTTCGGCAGCATGGCCGGCACCGACCCCCACCGCATCGGCCGCATCGTCACCGACGCCATCCGCCTGACCGGCATGCGCGCGGTGCTGGTGTCCGGCTGGGGCGGCATCGCCGTCGACGACCAGCCCGCCCTGCCCAAGGAGGTGTTCCTGCTGGATCAGGCCCCGCACGACTGGCTGTTTCCCCGTATGGCCGCGATCGTCCACCACGGCGGCAGCGGCACCACCGGCGCGGCGCTGGCCTCGGGACGGCCGCAAGTCATCTGCCCCTTCGTCGCCGACCAGCCGTTCTGGGCCGCCCGCGCGCACGCCGCAGGCGTCGCCCCCGCACCACTGCCGCAACGCCACCTCACCGCGCAAGGACTCGCCACCGCGATCCGCCAGGCCACGGCCGAGGAGGCCATGGCCCAGCGCGCCGACCGACTTGCCCACGCCGTCCGCGACGAAGACGGCACAAAAGCCGCGATCACCGTCTTGGAGTCACTCACCTGATCACCCGCCCCACCCCGGCGTGACGTGTGTCTCGGCGGGGCGGGGCACCTCTCGCCGGCCGCGTCTGGCCGCCGGAGGGGGTGGCGGTCGAGGTCGACAGCACCGCGACACCGCCCGCTGAACTCGGCCAGGACGGCTCGGGCGACACTATGCCGGGTCACCGCTCTGCCCGCCGCCTCGCAGCCGGGTGCGGGCCCGGCGGACGGTGTCGTGCCAGGCGGGGGTCTCGCGCTCGTCGTCGAACCAGCGGGCCACCACGACGTCGGTGGAGGAGTGCAGCAGGATCGAGGCCACGATGGTCACGGCGACCAGGGTGAACACCTGCTCGGCCGCGGTGATGGCGGAGTTGAGCACGATCAACGCGTAGACGACCGAGGCGAAGCCCTTGGGGCCGAACCACATCACGGCCGCCACCTCCCGGGTGCCGAGCCCGGAGCGCAGGAAGGACAACCAGATGGCCAGCGGGCGGGCCAGCACCAGGGCCAGGATCGCGAACAGCCACCCCTGCCAGCCCACCGAGGCCAGCAGGGCCGGAGAGATGAGGGCGCCGAAGACCAGCAGCGCGGCCAGCTTCAGCAACTCCGCGACGAGCTCGCCGAACTGCTCGAACGACTCTCGCTGACGCTCCCCGAACGTCGCCACCGTGATCCCGGCGGAGAAGGCGGCCAAAAACAGGTTGCCGTGGGTGACCTTGCCCAGGGCCAGCACCAGCAGGCCGATGGCCACCGCGTTGAGCGGCTCGTAGTGGTGGGAGGCCGAGAACCAGCGGGTGCGCTCCAGCATGATGGCCGCCCACGGCACCGCGACGCCGATCAGCACGCCCAGGCCCAGCTCCAGGGCCAGCTCGCCCAGGTGCAGGTCGGCTGAGCCGGCCGCGACGGCGAGGAACACCATGACGAACGGCAGCGCCAGGCCGTCGTTGACGCCGGACTCCACGTTCAGCAGCTGGCGCAGCCGAGGCGGTACCCGCTCGTTGCCCACCAGCGCCGCGGCGAACACCGGGTCGGTGGGTGCCAGGATCGCCCCGATGAGCAGCGACTCGATCCAGCCCAGCCCGATGAGGTAGTGCGCCGCCAGCGCGGTGATGACCAGGGTGAGCGGCAGACCCCAGCCCAGCGCCCGGCCGGGCAGCCGCCAGGCGCTGCGCAGGTCGGCCCAGCCCACCCGCATGCCGTCGGTGAACAGCACCGCGAACAGTGCCAGCTCGGCGAGCGTTGCCACCATCGGATCGCCCGGGGTCAGCGGGATGAGCCCGCTGACCCCGTCACCCAGAACGAATCCGGCCAGCAGGAACAGCGCGGCGGTCGACAGGATCGTGCGGTTGGCCAGGTTGGAGATGAGAACCGCGAGCAGCAACAGCGCGGAGAAGGCGAGCAGCAGGGTCATCGGCGGGCTCCGGTCCGGTCGGGGACGTGTGAGAAGAACTGCCGACCAGACTTCCCGGCGCACCGCCGCACACCTTAACAACTTCGCTCGAGCACCGACACGCCGCCCATCGACAAAGATCGCGGGCTTCCCTGCGGTAGGTGGGCCGGTCTGGACAACCGGGTCACCAGCAACTAATTTATTAACGGAACGGTACCGTTAATAAATTGGAGCAGCGATGACACCCCCCGAGGTGCTGATCGTGGGTGCGGGCCCGGCAGGCCTGACACTGGCATGTGGCCTGCGCCTGCACGGCGTACCGGTACGCGTGATCGACAAGGCGGCGGGCCCGGCCGTGACGTCGCGCGCCAACTTCCTGCACGCCCGCGGCGCCGAGGTGCTCGACCGGATCGGTGCCCTCGGCGCGCTGCCCGAGCGGGCGATCTCCGCGCTCACCATCACCGTGCACGCGGGCGGCGCACCGATCAGCACCCTGCGCTTCGGCGACGCGGGCCTGCGCACCTCCCGTCCGGCGCTGCTGGTCTCCCAGGCTGCCGTGGAGGCCGAGCTGCGCGGCCGCCTGGCCGAGCTGGGGGTCACGGTGCAGTGGAACACCGCGCTGGTCGAGGCGTCCGCCGACGACGACGGCGTCACCGCCGTCCTGGCCGACGGCCGCAGCGTGCGGGCCGACTGGCTGGTCGGATGTGACGGCGCGCACAGCACGGTACGCAAACTGGCCGGCATCGGCTTTCCCGGAGTGGCCGTCGCCGACCAGTGGCTTTTGGCCGACGTCCACGCCGACGGCATGCCGGAGCGCTCCGGCTCGCACGGCTGGCTGCACCGCGACGGCCTGCTGGGCGCCCTGCCGATGCGCGACAGCAGCACCGGCCGAGATGACCTGTGGCGGCTGATGGCCTACCTGCCCGGCGCGAAAGACGAGAAGATGGACCAGCGCCAGGTCGTGGAGTACCTGCATGCGGCGGTTCCCGAGCGCACCGGGCTCAGCGACTTTCACATCCGCGACACCGTGTGGACGTCGCTGTTTCGCATCCACCGCAGGCTGGCCGAGGACTACCGGCGCGGGCGCGTCCTGCTCGCCGGCGACGCGGCGCACATTCACAGCCCGATGGGCGGCCAGGGCATGCTCACCGGTATCGGGGATGCCGAGAACCTGGCCTGGAAACTCGCCCTCGTCGCCCGCGGCCGGGCGGGCGAAGCGCTGCTGGACACCTACCAGGCCGAACGCCGCCCGCTGGCGGCCGAGGTGCTGCGCACCACGAGCGCCAACACCCGCTTCCAGGCCGGGGACGGAGCGCTGATGCGCTTCCTTCGCGAACGGGTGATGGCGCCCCTGCTCAACCGGCCGTGGGTGCAACGCTGGGCGACAGCGGTCGCCTCGCAGCTGTGGGTGAGCTACCGCCGCGGCCCGCTGGCCGGCGCGGGGTCGAGGTTCGGGCGCCGTCCGCAGCCCGGTGACCGGGTGGCCGACATGCGCTGCCGGCGCCCCGACGGCGGGGTGACCCGGCTGCACGCCGAGCTGGGCGGGCACTGGGTGCTGCTGAATCCCGGCAGCGTCGACGCCGAGAGCGCCGGGACATGGCTGGGCGAGCACGTCACCACGCTGACCGCCGACGGCGTGGACCAGACGATGCTGATCCGGCCCGACGCCCACCTGGCCTGGCGTGGCCGGACCGGCTCCGACGGGCTGCGACGATGGCTGGCAGGCGCCCTGGAGAGCGGGAGGACACGATGACCGGCACCGGCGGCACCGGCACCAGCGGTGCGCCTGGCCGGGGCCGAGGCCGCCCCCGGGACCCGCAGACGGACGCGGCGATCCTGCGCGCCGCCCTGGAGGTGTTCGTCGAGCGCGGGGTGGAGGGGTCGAGCATCGAGCAGATCGCCCAGCGCGCGTCGGTGGGCAAGCTGACGGTCTACCGGCGCTGGGACTCCAAGGAGAAACTCCTGGCCCAGGCCATCGAATCGGCCCGCGGTGACATCGCAGAACCCCCGGCCGGCGACCTTCCCGACCAGCCCATCGCCGACCTGATCGAGCGCATGCTGCCCACGCTGGCCGAGACGCTGGCCTCCCCAGGCTTTCGCGCCCTGATCGCCCGTGTTCTCGGATCGGCCATCAGCCACCCGGCCCTGATGGCCACCTACTGGGAGCACTACATCCTGCCCCGGCGCCACGCCACGCGCCTGTTGTTGGAGCGAGCCGTCCACCAGGGCGTCCTGGACGCCGGCACCGACATCGACGCACTGATGGACATGACGGTCGGCGCGGTGACCTACCGCCTGCTCCAGCCCGGCCCGCTGGATGCCACCGAGATGGAAAGATACCTGCGAGGCATCTACCGCCAAGCCGGCCTGCTCACCCCCGAGAGGTCCAGGAGGGGTGATCTCGATCAGGGGTGAGCGCCGTCGTCCGGCCGATGCGCGAGGCCGGCTCTTTCGGCGTCCCATCGGTCGAGGAGCGTGGGGAACTCCCGTGCCATGAACCCGTACATGTCACGCATGAGTTCAAGCCGTGCCCGGGCGGTGGGGTGCTCGCCCACCGCGTCGAGGCCTTGCTCGGCCAGCTCGGCGAAGGCGGTGAACTCGGCCATCTTCGCCCGGAACGCGCGACCGAAGACGTCCTCGGCAAGCCGATAATGATCTCGCCGCGCCCGCGGAGGGCGGTAGCGCTCGATGAGCCCGCCCTGCTCCAGCCGGCGCAGGGCCACACTCATGCTGCTCTTGGCCACACCGAGCCTCTCGCAGAGCCCGGGGGCATCGGCGGCTTCGCCGGTGTCGGCGAGCAGGCATCCGACCACGCGGCCGGATGTGCGGCTGAGCCCCAATCGCTCAAAGTACAACCCCGCGCTTTCCACGAACTCCTCGACGGTCGCCATACGACCATTCTATGTTGTTCGGAACGTTCCGAACATTTAGAGTCGTCGTATGTCTCCCACCGAATCTCTCACCATCGCGATCACGGGCGCCAACTCCGGGATCGGCCTGCGGGCCGCACAACGGCTGGCCGCGGACGGCCACCGGATCCTGGCCCTGTGCCGCGACCCGCACCGGGGCCGCGCCGCACTGGAAACGATCAACGCCGGCGCCGCACACCCCGCGACCCTCGTCATGGCCGACCTGTCGTCCCCGGAGTCTGTCGTCGCGGCAGCCGATCACATCTCCCGCCAGACCGATCACCTCGACGTTCTGATCAACAACGCCGCGGTGTTCGACCAGAGCATGCGCAGGCCCGCGTTCACCGCATCCGGCCACGAACTGTTCTGGGCGACCAATCACCTGGGCCCCTTCCAGCTCACCGCGCACCTCAGCCCGCTGCTCGCCGCCGCGCCCCGCCCCCGGGTGATCAACGTCGCGAGCAAGGGGCTGATCACCATGCCACGCATCGCGATCCGCTTCGACCAGCTCGACGACCCCGGCTGGTACAGCCCGACCAGGGCCTACTACCACGCCAAGCTGGCCCAGATCATGACCACCTACTCGCTGGCCCTGCGGGCCCGCGGCACCCTGGACGTCGCCTGCGTCCGCGTACCCGCCGTACGGCTCGACGCCGACCGCGTCGCCGCCCTGCCGTGGGCCCTGCGAGCGCTGTACGCGCCCAAGAACCGGCTCGCGATCCCCGCGGAGCGCCTGGGCGAGACCTACGCGGCGCTGGCCACCCGAACCACCACCTGGCAGGAGCACTCCGAGACCACGGCACAGGGCAGATCCGCGCTGCGCGGCGTCTACCTGGATGAAAAGCTCAGGCCGGTCGACGCCCCTGCCTTCACCTACGACGCCCACGCCCGTGAGCGGCTGTGGACGATGTCCCAGAACGCCGCCGGCGGCCCGTCCTGGGCCTGGTGAAAAACCGTGTCCACCGTAATCGGCGACCCGCTCCGGGCCATCGGGCCACCACTGCGTGCCCGCCGTCGTTCACGAACGATCTCGCAGGTCATCGTCCTGGACCCGATCCAGGCCGGATATGGCCGCGGCACCCCGCTCCGGCCCGGCACGATCCCCTAGAGGGGAAGCCGCGGCGGCCTCCACTCCCACACCGGGGCGAGAGCTTGGGCGGCCAGCGCGGGCCAGCGCGAGGAGGGAACCAGACGCAGGACCGTCGTCCGCAGGTGGTAGCCGACGGCGTTGCCCGAGGTCGATCCCAGGCCCTTCGCACGCGCCTGTTTGACGATGGTCTGGGTGCGGGGACGTCGTTGCTCGTCGTAGCGGGCCAGTGCCGCAGGGATGTCGTCGCCGCTCTCGGCGAGGGCGGCGGCGAGCACGACGGCGTCCTCCAGCGATTGGGCGGCGCCCTGGGCCATGTCGGGGTGCATCGCGTGGGCGGCGTCGCCGAGCAGCACCACCCTTCCGCGTACGTAGCCGCTCAGGGGGTCCAGGTCGGTGATGTCGTGGTGCAAGACCGCCTCAGGCGCGGTCGCCTCCAGCAGACGAGGGATCGGGTCGTGCCAGTGGCCGACGCGACGGCGCACCTCGGCGAGCTCGTCGTCGTGGCGCAACCCAGGCCGGTCGGCGCGAGCCCCCAGCGCCCAGTACACCCGGCCGCGACCGACCGGCATGGCCAGGAAGTACTGGCCGCGGCCCAGGGTCATGGCGGCGTCGACGCCGTCGGCGTGGGCGATGCCCCGCCAGACCGTGTTGCCCCAAAACCGCGGGCCGGGTGCCTCGGGCCACAGCAGATGCCGAACCGTACTGTGCACTCCGTCGGCGGCCACGACCAGGTCGGCTCTCAGTTCCTCGGTGCCGTAGCTGACGGTGACCTGGTCGGCGTCCTGCCGGACGGCGGTCACGTGCGCACCGGTGCGCACCCACCCGTCGGGCACCGCGTCCATGAGCACCCGGTGCAGGTCGGCGCGGTGAAAGCCGAGCAGCGGGCTGGCGGTGCCGGGCAGCGCGCGGGCGATGTGGCCGCCGGAGGGGGTACGCAGGTTGAAGATGCCGTGAAACGGCGTACCGGCGGCCCGCGCCTGATCGGCGACCCCGAGTTCGGCCAGGGCGCGCAGGGCGTTGGGCGACTGGGACATTCCGGCGCCGATCTCTCCGAGCTCGGGGCTGCGCTCCAGTACGGTCGCCATCCAGCCGATACGCCGCAACCCGATGGCGGCGGCCAGGCCGCCGATGCCACCGCCGACCACCACGACCTTCCCGGTCATATCAGCTCTCCTTAGGGAGGGCGGGAGACGGTGCGTCATCGAACACCTTCGCCATCCAGTCGAAGATGTGATGTGCCTCGCGGATCCGCGCCGCCCGCGCCGATCCCGGGCCGACAAGGTCCAGGCCGTCGCCGGCGACCTCGCGAAACGCGGCCAGGGTTTCGATCTGGCGCCGCACGACCCTCTCCCAGGCGCCGTCCTGCACCCGGTAGTAGGCGGTGCGCTCGCCGGGCCGGGTGCGTCGGCTGACGAACCCCATGGTCAGCAGCACCCGCATGTTCGTGGTCAGGGCCGCGCGGCTGGCCCCGATCGCCTGGCTGATCTGCCCGGCCGACTGCTCGGGCGGATCGCAGATCATCAGCCAGCCCAGAACGCGTCCCGCGACCGGCGGCAGGCCGTCGGCGGTGAGGAACATCGCCACCCGCTCGACCCAGTCCAGCACCTCCTGGTGATCCGCCTCACGCGCCATGTCCACCACATCCTCCACAAAGTCAGTAATTTCACAATTATAAAGCTATTTCACAATATTGTGAAATAGGAGGAAGGGAAAGCCGGGAAGATGCCTCAGTACACCGGAGGAGCCCTTCAGGGACCGGGCTGCCTGAAGCCGCTCGGCCCACCCGGCTTCCCGCTTCGGCGAACTTCTGCGCTGTCGACTCGACACTCATGCCTACCGGCATGGATCTCGTCATCGGCCCGCCGGAGCGAGGCGGCCGTCCCTTCGTGTGTCTTCACTCCGTCTCACGCTCCAGACGGCCTCTCCCCCATGGCGCAAGGAAAAGCGACTTGCAGGTTACATTTTGAGTAGTTTAAGATTCTTAGTGAGTAGTATACGTTACTTGAATGGAGTGATCATGACCTCGCTACCGATCAGTCCCGGCCGCGCCCGGCGAAGCCGGCTGTTCGACGGCGCGTTGTTCGCCTGGGGAGTCGCCGCCGCGGTGAACCTCGTCGCCGCGGGCGTCAACGATGCCCAGCGAGGTGACGGTTGGCCACAGGGGCTGGAGCTGGTCTACCTGTTGTCATTCCTGCTGGCCGTCCCGGCGCTGGCCGTGGCGCTGTGGGCGAAGGTGACGTTGAAGCGCATGGGTGTGGTCGTCGAGGACGAGCGCACGGTAAGCGCCAACCGCCACGCCTCCGCCGTCGCGCTGAGCGGTGCGCTGGCCGTCCAGCTCCCGTACTTCTTCAGCCTGACGACGGCCTCCGCCGCCCAGGCGAAATTCACCGTCGCGGCGGCGCTGGTGAGCTACGGCGCGGCTCGGTTGTGGCTCAACCGGGAGGCATGATGCGCGGCGTCGATGGCGATCATCCACTGCGTAATCGAATCAAGGTGGCCCGGGCTCAGCACGATCTGACCCAGGAACAGCTCGCCGACCTGGTGGGAGTCACGCGAAAGACGATCAACACCGTGGAGACGGGCAAGTTCGTGCCCTCCACCGTGCTGGCGCTCAAACTGGCGCGGGTTCTGCACACCACCGTCGAAGAGCTGTTCTACCTGGCCGGCGCCGAGTGAAGGAATCGCATATGTGCAGCCACGCCATACGTACAGGCCTCGCCGCAATGGCCGCACTCGCCGTCCTGGCCGCCGGAGCGCCCGCCACCGCCGCTGTCTCCCCTCATTGTCCGGTACCGGGCCGCGCCTCCCCCCGTTGACATGGGGCCTGTGCCCTCCCGCGGCGCAGCCCGCTCACCCGCGCCAGCGGTGCGCCGACCTACGGGTACCGCTCGACTACAACCGTCCGCACGGCCGGCTGGCTCACCCACCTGACCGCCGGTCGCATCGAGGTCCGCTCCGCGGGCTCAGAGCCCGCCGAGCCGACTCCACCGAACTCGGGGTACATCAAAGCTCTACGAAACTCGGCGCGGTTCAACCTGGACCATAGGTAGCAGCTACGCGCCGCGCATCACAAACCGCAAAAATTTAATAACGGACAGTCACATCTCAGGCATGCTGCGCACGGAAACGCGGATTTGCGCATCCACTGCGCATTAAGCACAGACAGTGCGCATCGAATCGCGGATCCTACACCAGGTCTAGTGAGGGGCCATGTCGACGAAACGGCTGTAGTGGCCCTGGAAGGCCACGGTGACCGTGGCGGTGGGACCGTTACGGTGCTTGGCCACGATCAGGTCGGCCTCGCCCGCCCTGGGCGACTCGCGCTCGTAGGCGTCCTCCCGGTGGAGAAGGATGACCATGTCCGCGTCCTGCTCGATGCTTCCGGACTCGCGCAGGTCGCTGACCATGGGCCTCTTGTCCGTTCGCTGCTCCGGGCCACGGTTGAGCTGGGAGATTGCGATCACCGGGACCTCCAGTTCCTTGGCGAGGAGCTTGATGGCCCGGGAGATCTCGGAGACCTCGTTCTGACGGCTCTCGGTCTTCTTCGGCGAGGACATCAGCTGCAGGTAGTCGATGATGACGAACCGCAGGTCGTTGCGCTGCTTGAGACGGCGACACTTGGCCCTGATCTCCATCATCGACATGTTGGGCGAGTCGTCGATGAACAGCGGGGCCTCGGCCACCTCGCCCATCCGCCGGGCCAGCTTGGCCCAGTCGTCGTCGGTCATCGTGCCCGATCGCATGGCGTGCAACGCCACCCGCGCCTCGGCCGACAGCAGACGCATCGTGATCTCATTACGCGACATTTCCAACGAGAACACCACGGTCGTCATGCCGTGCTTGATGGCGGCGGATCTCGCGAAATCCAGGCCAAGCGTGCTGTTGTGCGTTGGAATACAGGTCCTTCCGGCAAGGTACATATGGTCGGTACTGTCGACTTCCACGCATCTCACCGGCGTCGAGGGCACCGGCCGCACGTCGACGACGTATCGGACGAGCGTCGACGGATGGGCCGTGGTCACCTGCCGGACGGCCTTGCGGGACAGCCGGAACACCTTGTCCGCCGCCGTGAAGTTGATCATGTAGCAGGTGGAGGAGTCGACGCTTCTGCCTTTGACCTTCCGTGTCCTCATCGTCGCCCGGTAACCGAGACTCAGAACTAGTTCGTAGGCATCTTCGGCAAGTCTCCTGTTGGTGACCCCGAGCTGGATCTGGCCGTTGCGGCTGACGTATCCATCGGTGTCGAGGAGACCGGCGAGCAGGGCACGCCGCTGCTTCTCGGAGGCTCGCAGATAGATCTGGGGAATGTGCTTGTCGCCGAGGACCCCGAGGGTGCGCAGGATGGCCTGCACCGTGCCGTGATGGTTCCGGCATGCCTGGCACTGCCTCTGACCGCTGGACGGACCACCGCAGTCGGGACACGTGGGTGCCGGAACCGGACTCGACACCAGACGGGCCCTTCCTCCGCACGAGCGACCGCACGTCCGGACCTGGGATGTCCGGGGCACGAACGGGGCACCGCATACCGTGCAGGACCTCTCCGCCACGGGCGACGGATGTGGCAGACCGAGTGAGTAGAGGAGATCGGAGCTCGTGCGGGTGACCCGCAGTCCCTCGGCTTCCAGGTTGAGAACGATCTCCGAGTCGATGGTGGTGAACCGGGCAGCGTCGGTGTGACCGTCACCAAGCCATACTCCGAGCGCGTAGGCGGGCAACGGCAGATCCCGCTCGGGCAGGTCGAACGCCGCCGCGACGGCGACCGCGTGGTTCGGCCGCTTGTCCGCCGAGGCACAGCGCAATGTGCGGGCGATCTCTTCGGTCGTCACGACGTCCTTGTGGGCAGCGGTCGTGGAAGCGTTCATCGGCTGGGCCACCCGCGCGTACAGCGCTCCGAAAAGCTCCTTGCGCGAGTATGCCGGGGCATTCCACGTGTAGCGGCGAACCGCGCCGGTGACGGGTACGGGCAGCTTGCCCGACGCGCCGATCTCCTTCTGCACGGTGTGGAGAACGTTACGGAACTCGTCACCGAGAACCGACAGAGCTTCCCGATGCGTGATGAGCCGGTCCGGCTCCGCCATCGACGTCTCGTACGCGCTCCTGACGTGCTCGATGGACTCGGCGGGCCAGTAAAGGGTCCGCCTGCTCTCCGAGTCCTGGCGACGACGCGCACGCGTGGTCGTCCGCCACTGGTGCTGGGCGTCCGCGACGATCACGGTGCCGTCACTGAACTCCACCTCGTAACAGGGCCGTCCGTGCATCACCTCGGTCGCCGCGACCACCCGTGTCGGCTTGCCGTCCGCACCGATCAGGTGGTCACCTGGTCTGACCTCCCCCATGGTCGTCCAGCCACCGGGGGTGGGCAGCGGCGTGTCGAGAGCGAGCGCCTTGCCGATGGCGGGACGGGCGGCCACGACGATCATCTGGCCGGGGTGCAGGCCGTTGGTGAGGGAGTCGAGGTCCTGGAAGCCGGTGGGGACTCCGACCATCTGGCCGCTTCGGCCGCCGATGGCCTCCAGCTCGTCGAGGGCCCCCGGCATGATGTCGGCCAGCGGGATGTAGTCCTCGGAGGTGCGGCGCTCGGTGACCTTGTAGATCTCCGCCTGGGCACGGTCGACGAGGTCGTCGACCTCCTCGTCCTGACCGCCGTAACCGTAGGAGACGATGCGGGTGCCGGCCTCGATCAGGCGGCGGAGGATGGCCTGCTCTCGGACGATCCTCGCGTAGTAACCGGCGTTGGCCGCGGTCGGGACGACGGCGGTCAGCGTGTGGAGGTAGGCGCCGCCGCCGATCCTGGCGACCTCGCCCCGCTTCTGCAGCTCGTCGAGGATGGTGACGGCGTCGGCGGGGTCGCCCCGGCCGTAGAGGTCGGTGATGATGTCGTAGATGATCTGGTGGGCCGGACGGTAGAAGTCGTCGGACCGCAGGATCTCGACCACGTCGGCGATGGCGTCCTTGGACAGCAGCATGCCGCCCAGGACCGACTGCTCGGCCTCGATGTTGTTCGGTGGGGTGCGCTCGAATCTCGGCTCGAAGACCGGCGGCTCCGCGATGCTCACCACACACCCCCTCTTTCGAACACAGTTACGTTATCTCTATTTGTAGCCGATCGGTGTGACAGTTTCGCGGCTTCACGCCCGGCTGGCAACGCGGCCTGTCGACAGGGGTGTGGATAAGCTGTGCACTTCTTCCCCAGAGGTGTGGGCACCCTGGGGACAGTTCTGTGGATAACTCTTGTCCACAGCTGTGGATAACACTCTGACCAGCAAAAACGTCATCCACTGCCTGTGGAGAAAAGAAAGTTGGCACGACACGCCGAAAGTCGCCCCAGATGACATGCCCTGACGGGTTCATCCCACTGAAGATCCATCCTGCGGTAAGAGGCACAATGGACAAGTGCCTCTTACTCCTCGATCCGGCCGATCCGAACGGCCCCGAGCCGGCCGAGCCGACCGATCCGGCGGATCAGATCGGGCCGGCGGATCGGGCGGATCCGGTCGGTCCGGTCGCGACCACGACCGGCAGATCCTACGGCTGGCGCTGCCCGCGTTCGGCGCCCTGGTGGCCGAACCGCTGTTCCTGCTGACCGACACCGTCGTCGTCGGCCGCCTGCCCGCCCCCGCGCTCGGCGCCCTGGGAGTGGCGAGCACGGTGCTGAGCTTCCTGGTGGGACTGTGCGTGTTCCTGGCGTACGGCACGACCGCGGCGGTGGCACGGCAGATCGGGGCGGGCGAGACCGGGCGGGCGCTTCGGCAGGGGGTGGACGGCCTCTGGCTGGCCGCCGGGGTGGGAGTGGCGATCATCGTGGTCGTCTGGCCGCTGGCCCCCTCGCTGGTTCACCTGATCGGCGCCGAGGGCGAGCTCGCCCGGCAGGCGGTGACCTACCTGCGGATCAGCCTGCTGGGCGTCCCCGCCATGCTGCTGGTGCTCGCGGGCACGGGCGTGCTGCGCGGCATGCAGGACACCGCCACCCCGCTGGTGGTGGCGGTGGGGGCCTTCGCGCTGAACGCCGTGCTCAACATCGTGTTCGTCCTGGGACTGGGCTGGGGGATCGCGGGCTCGGCCTGGGGCACCGTGCTGGCCCAGTCGCTCGCCGCCGCCGTCTATCTCCTGCTGATCCTCGTCCGGTACCGCGCGCCGTTCCGCCCCGACCTGGCGGGTGTGCGGGCTGCGGGCTCGGCCGGAATCGCTTTGATCATCCGTACGGCGTGCCTTCAACTGGTACTGGCCGTCGCGACGGCCGCGGCCACCCGCATGGGAGAGCAGCAGATCGAGGCGCACACCGTCGCCATCAGGATCTGGACCCTGATGGCGTTCGCCCTGGACGCGATCGCCATCGCCGGGCAGGCGATCACCGGCCGCGCGCTGGGCGCCGGCGACGTGGCGGGAGCTCGCGGCGCGACCGGGAGGATGGTCGTCTGGGGGGTCGGCTCGGGCGTGCTGCTCGGCCTCCTCATAGTGCTGGCCAGGCCGTTCGTGCCCGCGCTGTTCGACGCAGGTCCCGTCGTCGCCGCGGAGTTGCTCGACCTGCTCTGGGTGGTGGCCGCCCTGCAGCCCGTCGCCGGGGTGGTGTTCGTGCTGGACGGCGTGCTGATCGGGGCCGGAGACCGGCGCTACCTCGCCTGGGCGGGGGTGTGGACGACGATCGCCTACCTGCCCGCCGCGTTCCTGGTGGACCTGCGGGGCGGCGGCCTGGTGGCGCTCTGGCTGGCGCTCGGGCTGTGGATGACGGCCCGGCTGGTCACCCTGTCGACGCGGGCGTACGGCAGGGCGTGGCTGGTGGTCGGCGGCTGAAGCGACTGAACCGGCCGAAGCGGCCGGATGGACGCCAGGGCGGCGAGACGGCGGGCGGCAGGCAGCAGGCGGTTCGCCCGTGACGGACGGTGTCCGCCGGGCAGGTGATCCAGGCGTGACACTGTGGTGTCCACGACGTGACCGGATAACCCTTGTCCGGTGGAACACCCCTGCGGCACTGTGAAACGAGTCCCACAATATAGGGTTATCAGCCCACCACGATTGGTCGCGTCGTGCCCGAAGGTCCTTCTTCGTCGATCGTTCGCCGCATGCCGCCGGACCATGCCACAGGCCGGTTGACCGGTGCGCGCCACGGCCTTCCCACGGCCTATCGCGGGGCGGACCTCATCGTCCTCGGTGTCGGGGTCATGATCGGCGCGGGCATCTTCGGCCTCGCCGGCCGCCAGGCCGCGAACATGGCCGGACCGGGCGTGATCCTCTCTTTCATGATCGCGGGGATCACCAGCCTGCTCGTGGCCTTCTGCTTCGCCGAGCTGTCCTCCGCCATGCCGAGCTCGGGAAGCGCCTATACCTTCGCCTACGTCATCTTCGGCGAGGTCTGGGCCTGGGTCGTGGGCTGGGCGCTGGTCCTGGAACTCCTGCTGGCCACGGCGGCGGTGGCCCGCGCCTGGTCGCTCTACGCCGCCCAGATGCTCACCGACCTCGGAGTACGCCTTCCCGAGGTGATCGCGGGCATGGTCGGCCAGACCACGGGTTTCGACCTGTTCACGCTGTTCATCCTGGCGATCCTCACCGCCGTGGTGGCCCTGGGCGCCCGCGTCGGACTGCGCACCCTGTGGGTCATCGTGGTCGCCAAGCTGCTGGCCATCGGCGCGGTCATCGTGGTCGGAGCCCTCCACTTCGACCAGCGCAACCTCGCGGCCATCCCGGTGCCGGCGGTGCCCGCGGGGAGGGCCGAGGAAGCCCTGCACTCCCCGCTGCTCGGCCTCCTCCTCGGCCAGACGGGCACGTTCGGCTGGTTCGGCATCTTCGCCTCCTCGGCGGCCATCACCTTCGCGTACATCGGCTTCGACGTCGTGGCCACCGCCGCCGAGGAGTCCGAGGACGCCCCGCGGTCGATCCCGAAGGGCATCATCCGCGGGCTGGTGCTCACCACGGTCATCTACATCGCGGTCGCGGTGATCATGGTCGGGATGACCCCGTATGACAAGATCTCCACGGATGCCCCGCTCGCCAGCGCCTTCCGCGAGGCGGGCGAGGGCTTCATGGTGCACGTCATCAACATCGGGGCGGTGCTCGGCCTCACCACCGTCGTCCTGGTGCTGTTCGTCGGCCTGACCCGCGTGCTGTTCTCCATGGCGCGCGACGGGCTGATCCCCCGCTCGCTCTCCAAGATCAACCGTAGCTACCGCAGCCCGACGAGGGTCACGGTGATCATCGGATTCCTCGCGATCCTGCTGGCCGAGTTCGTGGACGTGCTGACGCTCGAACCGCTGGTCGTGATCGGGGCCCTGTTCGTGTTCATCGTCGTGGCCGGCGGGGTGGTCAGGATGCGGCAGACGATGCCGGACCTGCCCCGGGGCTTCCGCACCCCGCTCTCTCCCGCCGTGCCGATCGCCTCGATCCTCGCCTGCCTGTGGCTCATGGTGAACCTGCAGCTCATCACCTGGCTGTACTTCATCATCTGGATGGCCTTCGGCGTGCTGGTCTACCTGGTGTACGGAAGGCGCAACAGCGTGCTCGCCACGGCGGCGCGGCCTCTCCCCGAGACTCCCGTACGCCCTGCCCCGGGGCGCTACCAGTACGGCCCCGGGGACGGACGGACGGGCCCGCCCGGACCACCCGGCCCGCCGTTCGGCCCTCCAGGCCCTCCAGGCGGTCCCGGTCCCGGATCCGCCGCCGGGCCCCGCGGCAGGCACCGCCGCTGAGACCCGTCCGCCGAGGCCTCGGCAGGCCCGGGAACCCGGGGGCGGGAAGAGGTCAGAGGCGCCGGGCGTCGATCACACTCTGCACGAACTCCCTGGTACGGGGTTCACGAGGATCGGTGAAGATCTGCTCGGGGGTGCCTCGTTCCAGGAGCACGCCGCCGTCGAGGAAGCAGACGGTGTCGGCGATCTCGCGGCAGAAACCCATCTCGTGGGTGGTCAGGACCATGGTCATGCCCCCCTCCTTGAGCTCCCGGATGATCCCGAGCACCTCCTTGACCAGCGCCGGGTCCAGGGCCGAGGTGACCTCGTCCAGCAGCATCAGGCGAGGCCGGGTGGCCAGGGCCCTGATGATCGCGGCACGCTGCTGCTGGCCACCGGAGAGCTGGTCGGGGTAGGCGTCCGCCTTGTCCGCCAGGCCGAACCTGGCCAGCAGGTCGCGAGCCTGCGACTCGGCCTGCCTCCTGCCCGCCTTGTGCACCTTGCGCGGCGCCAGCGTGATGTTGTCCAGCACGCTCATGTGCGGGAACAGGTTGAACGCCTGGAACACGATGCCGATGCGCTTGCGCACGTCGTCGGGATCGGTCCCGGCATCGGTGATCTCCTCACCGTCCAGGGTGATCGTGCCGTCGTCGGCGGTCTCCAGCAGGTTGACGCAGCGCAGCAGGGTGGACTTGCCGGAGCCGGAGGCGCCGATCAGGCAGACCACCTCGTGCGGCTCGACCTCCAGGTCGATCCCGCGCAGCACGCTGTGGCCTCGGTAGTTCTTCCACAGGCCCTCGATGGCCAGCAGGCTCATGCCCTCTCCTCCCGTGCCGCGGCCGTCCCACCGGGCGGTGGGACGCTGCCGCCGTACGCCCCGGTCCGCCCGCTCACTGGCCCCGCCGCCGCTGCGAGCGGGCCGCCAGGTAGTCGGTGAAGCGGGCCATGGGGATGGTGAGCAGGATGAACAGCAGCGCCGCCGCCAGGTAGGGGGTGTAGTTGAAGGTGCTGGCGACGTGGATCTGCGCCTGCCGCAGCGCCTCCAGGGGACCGATCGTGGCGACGAGCGCGGTGTCCTTCTGCAGCGAGACGAAGTCGTTGAGCAGCGGCGGCACCACCCGGCGCACAGCCTGCGGCACCACCACGTGGCGCATGGTCTGGCCGTGACTCAGCCCGAGGGACCGGGCGGCGGCCCGCTGGCTGGGGTGCACCGACTCGATGCCGGCCCGGAAGACCTCCGCCACGTACGCGCCGTACGAGAGGGTGAGCGCGATGATGCCCAGCGTCGCGAGGTCCGTCGGTGTGCCCTGCAGGCCGAGTGCGGGCAGGCCGAAGCCGACGAGATAGATGACGAGGATCGTGGGCACGCCACGGAAGACGTCGGTGTAGATCACCGCGAGAGCGCGCAGCGGGAAGAACACCGCCGCCGTGAGGTTGCGGGCCAGCGCGACGAGCATTCCCACCACGAGGATCAGCGGCTCGGCGATCAGAAAGATCTTGATGTTGAGCAGGAACCCGCTCAGCACGTCCGGCAGCGCCCCGGTGAACTGGTCGAGGTCGAAGAACGTCTCCCGCACCCGGGGCCAGCCGGGCGAGGCGGTGAAGAGCCAGAGCAGCAGGACGATCACGAGGATCGTCGAGACCGTCGCGACGGAGCCCGAACGGATCGACGACCTCCTGCGGAGCCGCTCCCGCTCCAGCTGCCGCTCGCTCTTCGCCCAGCCGGTGGGACCCCCCGGGCGCTCGTCGTTCCTCATCGAGCGCCGCGACGCGGACCGTACGCGCTCCGCGCCCGCGGCGAACCCTCGGCCCCGGCGGTGGTTCCGGCTTTGGACATCAACACGGGCATGAGCATGAGCGACGTCGGAGGGAACTCCAGGGTCACTTCAGCTCCGGTGCGCCCGCGGCGGAGCCGAGCCACTCGGTCTCGATCTTCGCCAGCTCACCGGAGGCGGTCAGCTCGTCGATGGCCTCGTTCACGCAGCCCACCAGCGGGCTGCCCTTCTCGAAGACCGCGCCGAAGACCTCGGGCTCCCCGGAGGCCGTGCCGAACTGACCGACGATCCTGGAGTTCTCGACCTGGGCCGCGGTCACGTAGAAGGCGGTGGGCAGGTCGACCACCACGGCGTCGACCTGCTTGTTCTTCAGCGCGTTGACGGCGTCGATCTGCTCGTTGTAGACGTTGATCTCGGACGACGGCTTGATGACGTCCTTGACCGCCTGCAGCGAGGTGGTGCCGATCTGCACGCCGATCTTGGCGTCCTTTAGGCCCGCCAGGTCCGTGGCGGAGGCGACCTTGGAACCGTCCAGCGCGACCACGGCCTGCTTGACCGTGTAGTAACCCTTGCTGAAGTCGACGACCTTGGCCCGGTCGGGAGTCACCGAGACCTGGTTGACGTCGAAGTCGAACTGCTTGGCACCCGGCGCGAACGCGGAGTCGAACTTCACCGTCGCCCAGGTGACGTCACCCTTGGCGAAACCCAGCCGGTCCGCGACGGCGTAGGCGACCGCGCTCTCGAAGCCCTTGCCGTTGGCCGGGTCGTCGTCGCTGAACCACGGCTCGTACGCGGGCTTGTCGGTGCCGATGGTCAGCTTGCCGGGGGTCTTCAGCGCGGGGCTGCCCTTGGCGCAGGCGCTGGAAGCCGTGGAGGAGCCCGAGGAGCCCGAGGACGCAGGGCTCGCCTGGGTCGTCGTTTCCGAGGCCGGCGCACAGGCCACCGTGGTCGCCGCGAGGGCACCGAGCGCGAACAGCGTCGAGGGACGGACCATGGCGAAACCTCCAGGGCGAAGCAACGGTTCCCGAATTGTATGTACTAGCAGTGACCTGGAGTAACGGGATATCAAAATGTGAAATTTCCCGGCGGAAAAGAGGGTTTTCACCGGCCTTCCGGGCCCGTGTGAGGACCGGCAAAGGCGGTCTCCACCGGTTTTCCGAGCCGGAGGGAGGACCGGGAAAGGACAAGGGCCCCTCCCCGCGAACGGGGAGGGGCCCTTGTCACACGGGGCCTGTCAGGCCGCGACGACCTCGACATCGAGGGACGCGGAGACCTCCGGGTGCAGCTTGACGCTGACCCGGTGGGAACCGAGGCTCTTGATCGCGGAGGCGATCTCGATGCGACGGCGGTCGAGCAGGGGGCCGCCGGCGGCCTTGACGGCCTCGGCGACGTCACCCGTGGTGATGGAGCCGAAGAGACGGCCGGACTCGCCGGCCTTCGTCTTCAGGACCACCTTCAGGGCCTGCAGCTGGCCGGCGACTTCCTTGGCGGTGCCAAGGTCGCGAATCTCGCGAGCGTCACGGGCCTTCTTGATCGAGGAGATCTGCTTCTCGCCGCCACGCGTCCAGAGGATCGCGAAACCGCGGGGAAGCAGGTAGTTGCGGCCGTAACCGCTCTTGACCTCGACGATGTCGCCAGGGGCGCCGAGGCCGGTGACCTCACTGGTGAGAATGAGCTTCATCTGTCCGGACCTCCTTAGCGCGCGGTGCTCATGTACGGCAGGAGCGCCATCTCACGAGCGTTCTTGATAGCGGTCGCCACGTCACGCTGGTGCTGGGTGCAGTTGCCCGTCACCCGGCGGGCACGGATCTTGCCGCGGTCGGAGATGAACTTCCGAAGCAGCGCCGTGTCCTTGTAGTCGACGTAGGAGATCTTGTCGTGGCAGAACAGGCAAACCTTCTTCTTAGGCTTGCGCAGTGCCGGCTTGGCCATCGTGGTGCTCCTTTCAGAGCCCCGCCGTCAGGCGGGAATGGTCGCTGCGGATATGGACTGGGATTTCGGGACGCGGTCGCGGCCGTCCCGCAGGAGCTCCCTAGAAAGGCGGTTCGTCGCTGAAGTCGCCGCCGCCGAAGCCGCCGCCACCCTGCTGCTGCTGACCGCCGCCGCCCCCGTAGTTGTTGCCGCCGCCGCCGGAGAAGCCGCCACCTTGCGGTGCGGCCGGCGCCGCGGAGGCCCACGGGTCGTTGGCGGGGCCGCCGCCGAAGCCGCCACCGCCGCCACCGCCCTGACGGGCGGTCTTGTTGACCTTGGCGGTCGCGTTTCTCAGGGAGGGGCCGACCTCGTCGACCTCAACCTCGTAAACGGTGCGCTTCTCGCCTTCCTTGGTCTCGTAAGACCTCTGGCGGAGCCGTCCCTGAACGATGACCCGCATGCCGCGCTGGAGGCTCTCGGCGGCGTTCTCCGCCGCCTGCCGCCACACGTTGCAGGTCAGGAACAGGCCTTCGCCGTCTTTCCACTCGTTGGTCGTCTTGTCGAGGAACCTCGGAGTGGACGCGATGCGAAACCGGGCCACCGCTTGCCCCGTAGGGGTGAAGCGCAGCTCCGGATCGTCGACGAGGTTGCCGACGATGGTGATCGTGGTGTCGCCTGCTGCCATGGCTAGCGCTGCCCTTCCTGCGGCCTTCGCTGGTTATCGGCTCAGAGTACGGCTGCCGCCCGACAAAATGCCGGAGATTAGTGCACGTCCGGGCGCAGGACCTTGGTGCGCAGGATTCCCTCGTTGAGGTTCATCTGCCGGTCGAGCTCCTTGACCGTGGCGGGCTCGGCGCTCAGGTCGATGACGGCGTAGATGCCCTCGGGCTTCTTCGCGATGTCGTAGGACAGCCTGCGGCGACCCCACACGTCGACCTTCTCCACGGTGCCGCCGTCGTTGCGGACGACCGTGAGGAACTGGTCGAGGGAAGGGGCGACCGTACGCTCATCGAGCGAGGGGTCAAGAATGACCATCACTTCGTAACGGCGCATGCTGACTTCCAACCTCCTCTGGACTCTTGCGGTCACGACACCGTGCCGTGACAGGAGGACGCTGACGTACTTCACCTCGGGCTCCCATTTCGGCGCTCGGGGTGGAGGGTGGGCCATGACACACCCATTCGACGTAGCCGTGCCAGCCTACCAGTCCGGCAAGGGTTGGGCCGTCACCTCGCCGGGCACGTCCCCATCAGGGGAAACGGGTACGTCCTGGTGAGACACGTCCTCACCGGGAAAGGGGGCGGGGAGGATGCCGCAGGTGTCCGGGCACGGCCGGAGCGGGCGTTCCCGGTTCAGGCTGAACAGCGACGGGCGGCGCCACCCACTGGAGAACGCGCTGAGCGTCTGCACGATCCTCTGCGGGCTGATCGCCTTCGTGGCCGGGTTCTTCCCCGCGGCGCACTCCGTCGCGTCGTTCCTGGGGGTGCTGGGGTTCTTCGGCGGCCTCTACTCCCAGTACGTCTCCGCGACGACGCCGGAGCGCGCGCTGAACATCGTGGGCATCGTGGCCTCGTTCGTCGGTGTGGCCTTCGGCATCCGCAACGGGGGTTTCCTCCCGTAGGGTCCCGAACCTGACGAGGGCCACACCGGCGAGGGCCGGGCCGGAGGCCAGGCCATGCGGGCCGGGCCGCCGAGCGGCACGCGGGCGGGGAACGGCTAGCCGGCCAGGCGCAGGTCCACGCCCAGCAGGATGAGGAACCACAGGAAGACCGCGAGCAGTGCCTCGGCGATGTCCTTCAGGAGTGCGGGGGTGATGTACTCGTACACCCAGGCGACGTAGATGCCGATCAGGATGTAGATGAGGCCGATGAGACTGATCCCTCTGCGATAGCGAGCAGCCACTGGGAACTCCTTGGGGTTGGCCCGTGGGGGCGGGCGGTGGGGCGCGACCTGCGACTGCCCATGCCCTCGGCGTTGAAACGGCTACTCTCGGATACATGCCGCTTATCGGAGCTCATGTCGACCAGGACGACCCGCTGGCGC
The DNA here is from genome assembly GCF_051918945.1 of Streptosporangium sp. LJ11. NCBI lineage: Bacteria > Bacillati > Actinomycetota > Actinomycetes > Streptosporangiales > Streptosporangiaceae > Streptosporangium > Streptosporangium sp. LJ11. Next base: position 223,798 of record NZ_JBPXMB010000015.1, on the reverse strand, counting down.
ATGCCAGGGCGCGCGGCGCCGAGGTCGTGCAGTTCTTCCTCGGTGACCCGAAGGGGTGGAAGGCCCCGGTCATCGGCGAGAAGACGCGGGAGATCAAGGACTCGGACGTGGAGGTGTACGTCCACGCCCCCTATGTCATCAACGTGGCGACCGCCAACAACCGGGTGCGCATCCCCAGCCGCAAGCTGCTGAGCTCGCACCTCGCGGCGGCGGCCGAGCTGGGCGCCCGGGGACTGATCGTCCACGGCGGGCACGTCGGCGCCGGAGACGACCCGCAGACGGGCTTCGACAACTGGCGCAAGGTGTTCGAGCGCCTGGAGGAGCACGAGGTCCCCGTGCTCATCGAGAACACCGCGGGCGGCGGCAACGCGATGGCGCGCAAGCTCGAGCGCGTCGCCCGGCTGTGGGACGCGCTCGATGGCTTCGACGTGGGCTTCTGCCTCGACACCTGCCACGCCCACGCGGGCGGCGAGGACCTGGCGGACGTGGTCGAGCGGGTCATGGCGATCACCGGCAGGATCGACCTGATCCACTGCAACGACTCGCGCGACGCCTTCGACTCCGGCGCCGACCGGCACGCGAGCCTCGGCGCGGGCCGGATCGATCCCGAGCTCATCCTGGGGGTGTGCCGGAGCGCGAACGCCCCGATCGTGGTGGAGACCCCCTTCGACGGCCAGGCCGAGGACATCGCCTTCCTCAGGACGAAGCTCTAGGAGCTCCGAGGGAGGCTCGGGCGAGGTTCCGGGACGAGAATTGATCCACAGCCTGTGGATAACTTCATGGGATTACTTTTCCCGGAGAGTGGGTAGGGAGTTTTCCCCCGCGGCTCAGCCCACCCACGCCCCGTCGGCGAAGATCAACACATTGAGCGTCATCAACGGGCCCACGATCAGGGCGTAGAAGATGATGATCCATCGTCGCCACGGCGCCGGCCCGCCGCTCGCCTTGGCGATGAGGATGAAGAGCGGCCACCACAGCAGCGCCGAGCGCGGGACCGACAGATAGTAGGCGGAGCACAGCAGGGCACCCACCTGGAGCCCCACGTAGACGAACTCGCTCCACCTCCGCAGGTAGAGCAGGACCAGCACGAGCCCGACCCCGACGATCGCCCCCGCGATCTCCATCCGGAACGCCCAGGCCATTCGCCCCTCACCCGCGGCCGCGTTCAAGGTCGTGATCAGCGACTCCCAGGGCCAGACCATGTGACGCCCCCAGCCGGCCTCCTGCGCGCTCTTCCAGGCCAGCCAGTCGCCCGTGCGGGAGTACTGGTAGGCGGAGTAGAGCGCCGGCGGCACGAACGGGAGGAGCAGCCACCCCGCCCGCCGTAAGGGCTGCCTGCGGACGAGGAACTCCACGATCAGCGCGACGGCCAGGAACAGGCCGGTGATGCGCACGCAGGAGGCGCCCGCCGCCAGGGCCGCGGCGAGCGGCCAGCGGCCCTGACGCGCCGCGAGCCAGGCCGGGACGGCGAAGGCCAGGAAGAGCGACTCGCTGTAGCCCGCGAACAGGAACACCGCCATCGGCCAGAGCAGCAGCGCCAGCACCGCGCGCCGGCCGGTTCCCTCCGGCCCCTCGAACTCGGCCAGCCTGGCGAGCGCCGCCATCGCGACGGCACCGGCCACCAGAGAGATCAGCAGACCGGCGAGCGTCCAGTCGTCGATCACGAGATGCACCGCGCGGAGCATCAGCGGCATTCCGGGGAAGAAGGCGGGCAGCCCCCTGTCGGGCTCGCTGCCCGGGACGCCGTCGTAGCCGTGCTCGGCGATGGTGATGAGGAGGTTCGCGTCCCAGTTGCGCCAGCGCTCCAGGAACGGCTTCGGTACGGCGTCCCCCTCCATCAGCGCCTGCGCGCCGACGGCGACCAGGACGACGATTCCCAGGCGGGAGGCCAGCCAGAGCAGCAGCCCTTCCGTCGCGGTGTCGCGCGGAGGGGTCTCGCGAGGGGGAGCGGAAGGAGTGGTCACAAGGTCGAATTGTTCCGGATCACCTCGGCGGACCGCCAGACTCGGACGCTCCCCGAACGGACCCACTCCGCCTCCTGCCACCTCGCCGACCCGCCGGGCGCTCGGCTAACACCCTCGGCCCGGCCCCTGCCACCTCGGCGGACTCACCGGACCCGCCGGGCACGGACGCCCGGTGGACGCCCCCGCCCGGCGCTAGGAGAGCGCGAGCCTGAAGCGGTCGGGTGCCCCGTCGAAGACGCCGCCCGCCTGGTCGTCGGTCCCGTCTTCGCGGATCACGTCCTTGTCCGGGACGAAGATGTCCCGTACGACGAACGCCATCATGATCAGAATGGTGATCGCGCGGGCCCACACGGCGGTGAAGTAGGTGTCGCCCGCGATGCCCAGGGCCTCGTTGCCCGGCTGGATGCCGACGAGATACAGCCAGATCGCGAAGAAGTACCAGCACTCGGCGAGCTGCCAGAGCGCGATCGGCTTCCAGCCCGGCCTGGCCAGCACCGCGAAGGGGATCAGCCAGAGCACGTACTGCGGCGACCACACCTTGTTGGTCAGCATGAACGCCGCCAGGGTGAGGAAGCACAGCTGCATCAGGCGGGGACGGGTCCTGGCCGTCAGGGTGATCACGGCGATCGCCAGGCAGAACGCGGCGAGCGAGATGACGCCCAGCCTGTCGAGGAGCTCGGAGTCACCGAGGATCGGCCACTGCTTCTGGTTGAAGAAGTACCAGATGGAGCCCCAGTCGGCCGGTCGCTCCTGGCTGAAGACGTAGAACCTCTTCCAGCCGTCGAAGGCGAAGACCATGATCGGCACGTTGACGACGAGCCAGGCGCCCGCGACACCGCCGATCGTCTTGAGGAACGGCATCCACCTGCCGGTGCGCAGCGTCAGCAGGAACAGCGGGCCGAGGAACATCAGCGGGTAGAACTTGGTGGCGATCGCCAGACCGAGCAGGATGCCCGCGAGCCACTGCTTCCGCTTCGACCAGGCCAGCAGCGCGCCCAGCGCGAGGGCGTTGGCCGCCAGGTCCCAGTTGATGTACGCGGTGAGGATCAGCGCGGGGGCCAGGGCGTACCAGAGCGCGTCCCAGCGCCTGGCGGGACCGGCCAGCGTGGCCATCAGCAGCACGCCGACGACCAGGCAGAGCGCCATGAGGATGACGGTGAGGTCGTAGAACGCCGTCCCCTGGTCGCTCATCGGGGTGACGATCCGGCGGAAGAACTCCATGATCCCGCCGATGCCGACGGGGTACTCGACCGGATAGTCGAAATAGGGGATCTTGCCCTCGTTGAGCTTCTCGTTCCACCACAGGGGATAGATGTCGGTGTAACAGAAGTTCGTGAACTGCAGGGTCCCGTGGTTCCACGCCCCGTCGACGCGGCACGGCCACTTCCAGAACCAGGCCAGGATCGCCCCCAGCCCCGCGAACAGGGCCAGGGGCAGGTACGGGATGGCCCGGGTGCCTAACTCGGGCAGCGGGCTTCGCGACGACAGGAGGTTCTTCATCAGGGACGCCGTCCGCTCGCCGAAGGTGTCGGGACCAGGGCCGCGGCCGGCGTGCCGGGGGCGCCGACCGCGCCCGGCGCGCCGTTCTGTTCCAGCTCGCCGTTCGGCGGATCGTTGCCCGGATCGCCGCCGTCGCCGACGTCGCACGAGCCGTCCCAGGGCAGGCACTCGCGGCCGTCGGGCTCGCCCTGCCCGCCGCCGTCGTTGTTGTTGTTGTCGTTCGGCCAGCCGCCGTCGTCGCCGTTCTCGTCGGGGAACGGGTTGGTGTCGTCCATCGTCGGCGTCGGGCTGGGCGTCGGGGTGGGCGTGACCAGGTTGTTCCGCGTCCCGGTGTTGGCCCTCGGCGGGAACTGCAGGACCTCGTCCTTGGCGGTCACGGCCTGCATGTAGTCGTGCCAGATCTGGGTCGGAGTGCCGCCGCCGCCGATGAACTCGGGCATGGGCTGCTCCTTCCAGAGGATGTTCTCGTCCTTGATCTTTCTGTTCGGCAGGCCGTACTTGTCGACCTTGAGCTTGCGCGTCCCGGCCTTGTTGTAGGGCACGTCGTTGGACATGCCGACCGCGGTGACGATCTGCGGGGTGAAGCCGACGAACCAGGCGTCCTTGTAGCCGTTGTTCGTGCCGGTCTTGCCGGCCACCGGCCGCGTGCCGAGGTTGGCGGCGCCGCCGGTGCCGCTCCTGACGACGGCCTGCAGCGCGACGGTCGTGTCGGCCGCGGTCTCGGGGGTGATGACCTGCGTCTCGACGACCTGCTCGGGGAGCACGAGGGAGCCGTCGACCGTGGTCACCTTGGTGACGGTGTGCCAGTTGAAGTGCTTGCCCTCGTTGGCGAAGATCCCGTAACCGGCGGCCTGCTCGACCGCGGTGACCGAGGCGCTGCCGATGGTGACCTGGTACTTCTGCTCCTGGACCGCGTAGTCGACCGCGTTCTTGCCCCCGTAGGAGGGGTTGTACTTGGCCGTCTCACCGACCCCCGCCGTCTTGGCGATCTTCGCCACCTCTTCGAGGGTCACCTCCTCGCCCATCTGCACGAAGACGGTGTTGACCGAGCTGGCCATCGCCTTGACCATGTCGATCGGCCCGAACGCCTGGTTCCCCGAGTTGCTGATCGGGGTGGTGCCGGGCATCTTGATCGTCCGCATGCCGTCGACCAGGCTGTCGAGCGACTTGTCGTTCTCCAGCCAGGCCGCGAGCACGTAGGGCTTGAACGCCGACGCCGCCTGCTTGGTGGAGTCGAACGCGCGGTTGTTGAAGTCGTTGACGAAGTCGTCGCCGCTGTAGAAGGCGAGCACCCGGCCGTTCTTCGGGTCCACCGAGGCCAGCCTGGCGTGGATGGTCCGCTCCAGGCCGGCGGTGCGGGCCTTCACCGCCTTCTGCGCCTCCTTCATCATCTTCTCGTCGAAGGTGGTGTAGACCTTGTAGCCCTCGGTCTCCAGGTCCTCCTGTTTGATGCCCCGCTCCTTGAGCTCTCGCAGGACGATGTTGAGCATGTAGCCCTTGAGACCCTTGTAGGTGTTCGCGACCTTGGCCTTCTTGAACTCCAGGTCGTCGAAGGAACTCCCCGCGTACTTGCCGTACGCGGCGGGGTCCATCTCCGCCATGTTCTTGAGCGCGGCGCCGAACCGCCACTTGATCGCGGAGTAGTCGCCCTTCTGCTCCTGGACGTCGAAGGCGTTCGGGTTCTGGACCCGGGCGGCCAGGTAGGCGCCCTCCGGCACGGTCAGCTGGCCGACGTTCTTGTTGAAGAACGTCTTCGCGGCCGCCTGGATGCCGTACGCGCCGCGACCGAAGTAGATGAGGTTGAAGTACTCCTCGAGGATCTGGTCCTTCTCCATCGTCTTGCTCAGCTTGACCGAGACGAAGATCTCCTTGATCTTGCGCTGGATCGAGACTTCCTGGCTGAGGCCCTCGTAGTAGCCGCGCGCCATCTGCTGGGTGATGGTCGAGGCGCCCTGGAGCTGGGTGCCGCTGACGGTGCTCCAGACCGAGCGGGCCATGCCCGCGAGGTCGATGCCGCTGTCGGTGCGGAAGGTCTGGTTCTCCAGGGCGATCGCCGCGTCCTGGACATGCCGGGGAATCTGCGCGAGCTTCACCGGGACGCGCTGGACGCCGAGCCGCGCGATCGGGGTCTTCTTGTCGCGGTAGTAGATCACGCTGCCCCGGTCGTCCGCGCTGGCCTGCGTGGAATTGGGGATGGGCGTGTTGGCGTAGGCGACCGCGATCATGCCGAAGACGCCCGCGCTGAGCACCACGAAGCTGGCCATGACGATCTTCCAGTTGGGCAGGAAGCGCGTCCACCTCCTGGCCTCGGGCTCGTCGTCGCCGCCGGGACCGCCTCCCCCGGGACCCCCGGGACCCTCGGGTCCGCCCGCGGCGGGACCGCTCGCGCCACGCCCGCGGCGCCTGCGCCCGCCCTCGCCCGGCCTCGGACCGGCGGCACGCCCGCCGCCCGCCTGGGCGGCGAGCATCGCCTGGGTGTCCTCGAAGGCGGCCTCGGCACGGCGGCCGGTCGGGTCGGTGTCGCGGCGGCGCGCCTCGCCGGGGCCACCGGGGCCACGTGGGGGCATCCCGCCGGGGGCGCCCGCGTCGCGCCGGGGCGGTCCGCCGGGCTGGGGGGACGCGCCGCCGGGGTAGGGCATCCCGCCGGGCTGGGGCATCATCGCGGTCCGGGGATCGGCTCCCGCTCTCTGCGGCGGCCGGGCCTGCGGTGCCTGCCGGGAAGAATCCCAGCCCGCGTCAGTTTGGGGGTTTTGTGAGGGGGGAACTGCACGGGGAGCGGCTCCTGGGCTCGAGCGACGGCGCCGCCCCTGGCGAGCCGATCCGTCGGCGCCCTCATGGCGCCCGTCCGGCTCCGGGTCATTGCTGTGGCTGTAACTCACGCGTCCTCGTTTGGTCATCGGGGTCTATGACGGCGTGCAGGCGGGCGAGACTACCTCCTGATCAACGGGGACCTCGCCGCCTTGGCTCACTGGTAGCCGGCCTATTCGGGTGGATCTCCATTCCCGGGGACGAACGAGATCGCCAGGTGGTTCGAGCAACAACCTTGGCAGACCTCCCCCGCGTTGACGCGGGATTCCCGGCATTGAAAAGCGGTCCACGCCGCGCGGGGGCCGTGTCCCACCACCGCCTGCTGTGACCACATACGCGCCAGACTACGGCTTTTTGCGGTTTGCTCCCAACCTCTTGGGAAAGTCGCTGATTGCAGCCTTATGTTGAATGGACGTATCCTGTCGATGTATCGGTTCGATACATCGACGCGAGAGGTGGTGGTTTCCAGTGGCCGGCGGACGTGGCGGCGTGCTGGAGCTGGCCGTGCTCGGGTCGTTGCACGAGACCCCGCTACACGGCTATGAGCTGCGCAAACGGCTCAACGCCCTACTCGGCATGTTCCGGGCGTTCTCCTACGGCTCCCTCTACCCGTGCCTCCGCCAGTTGCTCAACGACGGGCTGATCGTCGAAGACGGCGACGCCGCCGCGGCCACCACGGCCGCCGACAGCGCCATCGTGCTCCCCGGCCGCCGTTCGAAGATCGTCTACAAGCTGACCGCGGAGGGCAAGGAACGCCTGCAGGAACTCCTCACCCAGGCCGGCCCGTCCGCCTGGGAGGACGAGAGCTTCGGCGTGCACTTCGCCTTCTTCAGGCACACCGAGGCCGAGGTGCGCCTGCGCATTCTCGAAGGTCGCCGCAGCCGGCTGGAGGAACGTCTGGACGCCGTGCGCACGGCACTCGCCCGTACGCGCGAACGGCTGGACAGCTACACCCTCGAGCTCCAGCGTCACGGTCTGGAGTCGGTCGAACGCGAAGTGCGCTGGTTGAATGAGCTGATCGCCACCGAACGGCGAGCATCGCCGCCGGAAGGGGAACGGCGGCCCGCGCGAGATGAGACGTCCAGGGCGCCCGCGCCAGGGACGGGCACGACGGGGCGGCACGCCACCCCGGAAGAGAACTGACCACTGAGAGAACAAAGGGGAGCGAGTGCCATGGGTTCGGTGCGCGTAGCCATTGTCGGTGTAGGCAACTGTGCCACGTCGCTCATTCAGGGCGTGCACTACTACCGGGACGCCGACCCCGGTGCCCGGGTGCCGGGCCTGATGCACGTGAAGTTCGGCGACTACCACGTCGGCGACGTGGAGTTCGTCGCGGCTTTCGACGTGGACGCCAAGAAGGTCGGGCGTGACCTGTCCGAGGCGATCGTGGCCTCGGAGAACAACACGATCAAGATCTGCGACGTGCCGCCGCTCGGCGTGACGGTGCAGCGAGGTCCCACCTACGACGGTCTCGGCGAGTACTACCGGGAGATGGTGGAGGAGTCCGACGAGGCCCCGGTCGACGTCGTCCAGGTCCTCAAGGACAGCAAGGTCGACGTTCTCGTCTCCTACCTGCCGGTGGGCTCGGAGGAGGCCGACCGCTTCTACGCCCAGTGCGCCCTCGACGCCAAGGTCGCGTTCGTCAACGCGCTGCCGGTGTTCATCGCCTCCGACCCCACGTGGGCCCAGAAGTTCGTCGACGCCGGGGTCCCGATCGTCGGTGACGACATCAAGTCGCAGGTCGGGGCGACCATCACGCACCGCGTGATGGCCAAGCTGTTCGAGGACCGCGGTGTCGAGCTGCTGCGCACGTACCAGCTGAACTTCGGCGGCAACATGGACTTCATGAACATGCTGGAGCGCAAGCGCCTGCAGTCCAAGAAGATCTCCAAGACACAGTCGGTCACCTCGCAGATCCCGCACGAGATGCAGAAGGCCGACGTGCACATCGGCCCGTCGGACCACGTGCCGTGGCTCGACGACCGCAAGTGGGCGTACGTGCGCCTGGAGGGCAGGTCCTTCGGCGACACTCCCCTCAACCTGGAGTACAAGCTGGAGGTCTGGGACTCCCCCAACTCCGCCGGCATCATCATCGACGCGGTGCGCGCCGCCAAGATCGCCCTTGACCGGGGCATCTCCGGCCCGATCCTGTCCGCCTCCTCGTACTTCATGAAGTCACCGCCGGAGCAGTACTCCGACGACGAGGCGCGCGACTACGTGGAGAAGTTCATCCGCGGCGAGGTCGAGCGCTGACCTGCCGGCGTCGCACGACGATCGAGCGGACGGCGAGAGCCCCCGGCCCACACGGGCCGGGGGCTCTCGCCGTAGGGCGGCCGCCGGTATGGCGGGCCGCGGACGGATCAGCGGGCGGCGGGCGGGAGGTCGGCGGGGTCGGCGGCCCGCCAGGCGAGCGGGTCGGCGCCGAGCTCGGCCAGCTGAGGGACCTGCTCGCGGCACCAGGGGGAGATCGGCAGACGGTCGCCGAGCACCCCGTCGGTGAACTCCTTCCACGGCATCCAGCGGACGTCGTCGACCTCGTCGGGGTTGGGCGCCGCCTCCGCGGTCACGAGCACCCGGTAGACCGGGCACAGCTCCCGCTCGACGGTGCCGTTGTCCATGACCGCGCGGTAGGAGAAGCGGGGCAGGAGGAGATCGACCTGGCCGGCCGCGAGGCCCAGCTCGTGGGAGAGCCTGCGGGTCACCGCCTCGGGAAGCGGCTCGCCGGGCAGGGGGTGGCCGCAACAGCTGTTGGTCCACACCCCCGGCCAGGTGATCTTGTGCAGTGCGCGGCGGGACAGGAGGACCCGCCCCTGCTCGTCGAACACGTAACTGGAGAAGGCCAGGTGGAGGGGAGTGTCGAGACCGTGCACCGTGGCCTTGGCCGCCGTGCCGATCGCGTTTCCCTCGGTGTCGACGAGCACAACGTGTTCATCAGGTGTCACTCGACCGAGGGTACGTGATCATGTCGGTTTACCGCGCCCCCTAAGCGATACGTAGGCAAAGGTACGAAATGTCCAACTACCCCATCAGGGATGTTCCCGATGCCCGCCCATCGCCGTCGCACATAGGCTGAGCGCGTGTCATTCGTATCCGATCTACGCGTGGTCCTGGAAGGTCGGGACTTCCGGAGGCTGTACGCGACCCGCCTGGTCTCGCAGTTCTCCGACGGGATCTTCCAGTTCGCCGTGGCCGGGTTCGCGTTCTTCAGCCCGGAGAAGAGCACGAGCGCGGTGGAGATCGCCGCCGGGCTGGCCGTGCTGCTGCTGCCGTACTCGATCCTGGGCCCCTTCGTCGGGGTGTTCATCGACCGCTGGTCGCGGCGGCAGATCCTGGTCATCGCGCCGCTGGTCCGCGGGGCGCTGCTGCTCGCCGCGGCGGCGCTCGTCGCCGCGGACGCCCCCGACGGGATCTTCTACGCCGCCGCGCTCGGCGTGCTCGGGGTGAACCGCTTCTTCCTGGCCGCGCTGGGGGCCTCGCTCCCGCACGTCGTGCCGGCCGACCGGCTGATGGTGGCCAACGCGGTCACCCCGACCTCGGGCACCGTGCTCACCTTCGTGGGCATCGGCGCCGGCTACCTGCTCCGGGCGGTCTTCGGCTCCGACCACCGTGGCACCGCGGTGCTGCTGGTCGTCTCCGGCCTCGTCTTCGGGCTCAGCGCGCTCATCTCCATGACCATGGGCAGGCGGCTGCTCGGTCCCGCCTACGACCCCGACCGGCCGCAGGCCCGCGAGGCCGTGCGCCACGTGCTGACCGGCCTGACCGACGGCGCGCGGCACCTCGCCCGGCACCGGGCCGCCGCCGCGGCGATGGGCGCGATGGCGACCCACCGGTTCATGTACGGCATGTGCACGGCCATGCTCGTGCTGCTGTCGCGCTACTACTTCGCCGAGAACGCCGAGGACGCGCTGAACGCGGTCTCCGTCGTGGTCGCCACCTCGGGGGTCGGCTACTTCCTGGCCATCCTGGTCACCCCGTGGGCCACCGAGCGCTTCGGCATCGAGCGGTGGGTCCCGGCCATGCTGGTCACCGCCGGGGTGCTGACGCTGGCGCTCTGCGCGCCGTTCCAGCAGTGGGGGTTCGCGGCCGCGGGCTTCGTCCTCGGCATCGCCGGGCAGAGCATCAAGATCTGCGCCGACACCGCCGTCCAGCGCGACCTGCAGGACGCCTACCTCGGCCGGGCCTTCTCCATCTACGACATGCTCTTCAACGGCAGCTACGTGCTGGCCGCGGCCCTGGCGGCGGCACTGCTCCCGCCGGACGGCAGGTCGCTGCTCGTGCTGGTGGTCATCACCGCCGGATACGTCGCGGGCGCGGTGATCTACCGGATCGTCACGCCGGCCCGGGTCATCGAGCCGCTGCCGTCATCGCCGTCGCCACCCTCACAGTGACCGGGCCGCCGCCGTCATCGCCGTCGTGACCCGCTCCAGGTCGTCGTCGCCGATCGAGTAGGGCGGCATCGCGTAGATCAGCCGTCCGAACGGGCGGAGCCAGACGCCGTGCCGCATGACGAGGTCCTGGACGGCGGGGACGTCGACGGGCTCGCGGGCCTCGATCACCCCGATCGCGCCGAGGACCCGCACGTCGCTCACCCCGGGTGCCCCCGAGGCCCCGGCCAGGCCCGCGAGGAGACCGGCCTCGATCCGGCCGACCTCCTCGCGCCACGGGCGCTCCCGCAGGAGCTCCAGGGAGGCGCTCGCGACGGCCGCGGCCAGCGGGTTGCCCATGAACGTCGGCCCGTGCGTCAGCACGCCGACGCCCCCGGCCACCCGCTCGGTGCACAGCGTCGCGGCCAGCGACATGTAGCCGCCGGTCAGGGCCTTGCCCAGGCACATGATGTCGGGCCTGATCCCGGCGTGGTCGCAGCCGAACAGCTCCCCGGTCCTGCCGAACCCGGTGGCGATCTCGTCGGCGATCAGCAGGACGCCGTGCTCGTCGGCCAGCTCGCGGAGCAGCCGCAGGTAGGCCGGGTGGTAGAAGTGCATGCCGCCCGCCCCCTGGACGACCGGCTCCACGATGATCGCGGCCAGCTCGCCGGCGTGCCGGGCGACCAGGTCCGCCAGCCGGGCCGCGTAACCCTCGTCGTACTCGCGCGGCGGCCGGTCGGCGAACACGTGCTCGGGCAGCACGCCGGAGAACAGGTGGTGCATGCCGTTGACCGGGTCGCAGACCGACATCGCCCCGAAGGTGTCGCCGTGGTAGCCGCCCCTCACCGTGAGCAGCCGTCCCCTGCCGGTGAACTGGAACGCCATCTTGATCGCGACCTCGACGGCGACCGACCCCGAGTCGGCGAGGAACACCTTCGGCAGCCCGGTCATCGCGGCGAGCGTGGCGGCCAGCCGCACGGCGGGCTCGTGGGTGAGCCCGCCGAACATGACGTGCGCCATGTCCTCCAGCTGGTCCTTCAGCGCCCGGTTGAGCCGGGGGTGGTTGTAGCCGTGGACGGCCGCCCACCAGGACGACATGCCGTCGACCAGCTCGCGCCCGTCGGCGAGCGTCAGCCGCACCCCGTCCGCGCGGGAGACGACGTGCGGCGCCACCGGCTGGGGTGTGGCCGCGTAGGGGTGCCACACGTGCTCACGGTCGAGCCGGGCGATCTCCGCCGGGGCGATCTCCGCGCCCCCGGCCGTTCCCGCGATCTCGTCAAGGCCGCCGGGACCGCCGCGGCCGTCCCGGCCGGGACGAGGACCGGGAGCGCCGAGGCCACCGAGGCCACCGGGACCGCCGAGGTCAGGGACGCCGTTCAGGGTCCACCTCACCGCCGGCGCCGCCCGCTTCACCGCCCACGTCGCCGGTCCGGCCGTCGACCCCGTTCGCCCGTGCCCACTCGCGGAGGGCGTCCGCGGCGGCCTCCTTGCCGAGGACACCCCGGTCGAGACGCATCTCCAGCAGGAACCTGTAGGCGCGGCCCACGACCGGGCCCGGCGGGACGCCGAGGAGCTCCTGGATCTCGTTGCCGTCGAGCTCGGGGCGGATCTTGCCGAGCTCCTCCTCCTCGGCCAGCCGGGCGATGCGCTCCTCCAGCTGGTCGTAGGTCTGCGACAGCGCCTGGGCCTTGCGCCGGTTGCGGGTGGTGCAGTCGGCGCGGGTCAGCTTGTGCAGGCGCTCCAGCAGGTGCCCGGCGTCGCGGACGTAGCGGCGCACGGCCGAGTCGGTCCACTCGCCCGTGCCGTACCCGTGGAAGCGCAGGTGCAGCTCCACCAGGCGGGAGACGTCGGCCACCACGTCCTTGGGGAACTTCAGCTCCGCCATGCGCTTCCTGGCGAGCTGGGCGCCGACCACCTCGTGATGGTGGAAGGAGACCCGGCCGCCGGGCTCGTGGCGGCGGGTCTTCGGCTTGCCCACGTCGTGCAGGAGCGCGGCCCAGCGCAGGATCCGGTCGGGACCGCTCTCCTCCAGGTCGATCGCCTGCTCCAGCACGATCAGCGAGTGCTCGTAGACGTCCTTGTGCCGGTGGTGCTCGTCGATCTCCAGACGGAGTTTGGGCACCTCGGGCAGCACGTGGTCGGCGAGCCCGGACTCGACGAGGAGCCGCAGGCCCTCGCGGGGGTGGTCGCCGCCGATGAGCTTGTCCAGCTCGTCGCGGATGCGCTCGGCGGAGACGATGTCGATCCTGTCGGCCATCGCGCCCATCGCGGCGAGCGCCGCCGGGTCGACGGCGAAGCCGAGCTGGCTGGCGAACCTGGCCGCGCGGAGCATCCGCAGCGGGTCGTCGCCGAAGGAGCGCTCGGGGGGGCCCGGGGTGCGCAGCACCTTGGCGTGCAGGTCGTCGAGGCCACCGTGCGGGTCGACGAACTCGCGGGACGGCAGACGCAGCGCCATCGCGTTGACCGCGAAGTCGCGCCGGGCCAGGTCACCCTCCAGCGTGTCGCCGTAGGCCACGTCGGGCTTGCGCGACTTGGGATCGTACGACTCGCTGCGGTAGGTGGTGATCTCCAGCAGCCACCCGCCCTTGCGGACGCCGACGGTGCCGAAGTCGATGCCGATCGTCCAGATGGAGTCGGCCCAGTCGCGGACGAGCTCCAGGACCGTCTCGGGCCTCGCGTCCGTGGTCAGGTCGAGATCGTTGCCGATCCTGCCCAGGAAGACGTCGCGTACGGAGCCGCCGACGAGGGCGATCTGGTATCCCCTGGCGGCGAAGAGCTCGCCGAGCTCGTCCGCCACGGGTGCGATCTTCCGGAACAGCTCGCTCATGCCGTGGCGCTGGCTCTGGGTCAGATTTGAAAGGGACAAGCCGGGTAGGTCCTTCGGTTACGGAACATGTTCCCCTGCGGGGATACACCTGAAGCGATCACCAGGTTACGGTCGGTCAGGGAACCTCGGGGACTGTGCGTCGAGGCAAGGAGCACACACATGAAGGATGCGCTCGCGATCCACCGCTGGCTCCTCGCACACCAGGTCCATCATGAGATCGTACGCCTTCCGCGCGCGATGACATGCTCGGACGAACTCCCCGAGGTGCTGTCGGCGAGTCCCGAGATCTGCGTGGGAGTCACGGTCCTCGAGGTCACGACGCGGATCGGCCGCGAACCCGTGGCGGTCGTCACCTCCGTCGGCTCCCCGCCGCGCCCCGGCGTGGTCGCAGGCATCCTGGAGGCCCGGCGGGTCCGGCAGGCCTCGGCCTTCACCGTCAACTCCGCCACCGACTACGCCTCGGGCCTGGTCTGCCCGCTGCTGCTGCCCGCCACGCTCACCGTGCTGGTGGACGAGCGGCTCACCCGTACCGTCACACCCGTTTACGTGCCCACCGGGGAGCGTCGTACGGCACTCCTGATCCGTGCCGACCATCTGCTCACACTGGTGTCAGGAAAGATCGTCGACCTGACCCGGCACGGCTCCCGCAGGGAGCCGGCGACCTTTCCTCTCGCCGGTTAGGCCATAGCATTACCGGCGTGCGCCGTACTCGACCCCTGGCCGGCACGTGATCCACAAGGCCGCGCTCCTCGCCCTGCTCGCCACCACGCTGCTCGTTCCCGCGGCCGTGGTCGTTCCGGGTACGGCGAACGCCCGGACGACCTCGGTGAGCCGGGCGGGCCTCCAGGTCGTGCTGGAGGCGATCGGCCCCGACGCCCCCCGTGACCCGACCACCGAGATCAAACTGTCCGGCTCCCTGGTCAACTCCGGCACCGAGACCCTGAACGGGTTGCGCATCCGGATGCACTACTCCCCCCAGCCGTTCGCCCGGCGCGCCGACCTGGAGGCCTACCAGGCGGGACAGACCCTCCCGAACTCGTGGTGCTGCGAGAGTTTCGTCCAGGCGCCGATCGCGCCCTCGGGCAAGCTGCCGTGGGAGTTCTCCTTCACGCCGCAGGAGCTGAAGTTCTCCGGCTTCGGCGTCTACCCGGTCATGGTCGAGGTGCTCAACGCCTTCGGGCAGCAGGGCACCCTGCGCACCACGGTGACCTACATGCCCAGGGAGACCAGGGTGGCCCGCACCCGGCTCGCCACGGTGCTGCCCATCGTCGACCAGCCGCGCCGGGCCGGTGACTCCACCTTCGTCGACGAGGGCCTGCCCGCGGCCATGGCCCCCGGCAAGCGGCTGGGCGACCTGCTCAAGATCGCCCAGGACACGTCGTCCGCCAAGGGGCTCACCTGGATCGTCGACCCCGCCCTGCTCGACGACGCGCGGGCCATGGGCGAGCCGCACGCGGTCAGGGTCAAGGACCGCACCCAGCAGCGCCCCGCGACCCCCGAGACCGCCCAGTGGCTGAACGACTTCCGCGAGGCCGTCGCCGACCACCCGGTGGTGGCGACCCCGTACGGCGACCCCGACGTGGCGGCCCTCGCCCACAACGGCGTCGACGACGCCACCGGGACCGGGATCGCCGCGGCCGGGATCGTCGCCAGGCAGACCCTCGGCCGCGACGTGATCACCAATGTGAACTGGCCGGTGGGCGGCCTGATCGACTACGACGGGCTGGACCTGCTGGCCACCGGCGGCGTCGGCACCGTGCTGCTGAACGTGTCGAACCTGCCGCCGGTGACGCCCCCGGTCACCACCCCCGACGCCTCGGCGACGCTGGAGAGCGTGAACGGCCCGGTCACCGCCCTGGTCGCCGACGCGGCGCTGAGCGAGACGGTCGGCGCCGACACCTCCGCCCCCGGCGCGGCGCTGGCGAACCGCCAGCGGTTCATCGCGGAGACGGCGATGATCAGTTCGGAGCCCGGCGCCCCGGCCAGGACGGTGATCGCCGTCCCGCACCGCCGCTGGGACCCCGATCCGGAGTACGTGACCGATCTGATCGAGACGGCCGCCACCCTGCCCTGGCTGGCGCCCGTCACGCTCGACACGGTCAAGCGCGCCAAGGGCGTCCCCCCGGTCCCGCGGGCCGGCCTGACCTACACCGACCAGGACCGGAAGCTGGAACTCCCCAAGCAGTACCTGACCGGCGTCAAGCGCGTCGGCGCCCGCGCCGACCTGACCGCCGCGATCACCACCGCCCAGGACCTCGACGTCTTCGACCTGGCGCTGCTGCGCCTGACCTCCTCGGCGTGGCGCGGCCGGACCGGCGCCGCGACGCCGTACGTCCAGCAGGTCGCCGAGGCGATCGACAGCCGGATCGCCATGGTCAACATCACCGGCAGCGAGCAGTCGCGGCTGCGCACCCTGGCCGGCAGCAACGGCGACGTGCCGATCAGCGTGCGCAACGAGCTGAGCGGCGAGGCCGGCGAGGTCGCGGTCGCGGTCCGGCTCAAGGTGACCTCCGACCAGCCCGACCTGCTCAAGATCGAGCCGTACGAGGACAGGCTGGAGATCCGCGGCGGCCAGAACCAGACCATCCGGATCCCGATGACCTCCAGGTCCAGCGGCCAGACGACCGTGACGGTCCAGCTCACCACCGAGGACGGCCGCAAGTACGGCAAGCCGATCGAGCTGACCGTGCGGACCACCGGCTACACCGGGGTCGCCCTGGTGATCGTGGGGGCGGCTCTCGTGGTGATGCTGGCGGCCGTCGTCCTGCGCGTCCTGCGCCGCAGGGGAGGCCGCCGTCCCGCGGCCGCCCCGCCGCCGGAGCGCGAGCGCGAGCCCGCCGGCACCGAATCGTGAGCGCCCGGCGCTCCGAGCACCTAGCGAAGGAAAGCGCATGAGCAGGGTCCTGCGCGCGAGCGCGATCATGGCGGCGGGGACGATGGTCTCCCGCGTCACCGGCTTCGTCCGGACGGCGGTGCTCGCGGCGGCCATCGGCACCTTCGCGCTGGGCGACGCCTACAACGTGGCCTACACGATCCCGCTCATCCTGTTCGACCTGCTCATCGGCGGGATCCTGAGCAGCGTCGTGGTTCCGATGATCGTCAGGCGGCAGCGGTCGGACCCCGACGGCGGCCGGGCCTACGAGCAGCGCCTGATGACCCTCGGGGTCGTCGCGCTGACGCTGATGGCGCTGGTCGCGGTGGCGCTGGCCAGGCCGCTGATCGGCCTCTACAGCGCCGACTGGGGCACGGAGAAGACCGAGGTCGCGGTCACCCTGGCTCGATACATCCTGCCGCAGATCGCCTTCTTCGGGATCGGCGCGATCGCGGGCGCGATCCTCAACACCCGTGACAGGTTCGCCGCGCCCATGTGGGCGCCGGTGCTGAACAACATCGTGATGATCGGCGTCGCGATCGTCTACTACGTGAAGCTGGGCGGGTCGGGCACCGACATCGACACCGTGACGGACGGCGACCTGCTGCTGCTCGGGCTCGGCACCACCGCCGGCATCGTGGCCCAGTGCGTGGTGCTGATCGTCGCGCTCCACCGGGTCGGCTTCCGTTTCCGGCCCCGGTTCGACCTGCGCAACGCCGGTCTCGGCGAGATGGGCCGGACCGCGTCCTGGACCTTCGCCTACGTCGGGATCAGCCAGCTGGGCTTCCTGATCACCACCAAGCTCGCCTCGGGCGCGGGCGAGCGCGCGCCCGGTGCCGGCAACTCGGCCTACGCCTACGCCTACCAGTTCTTCCAGCTCCCGTACGGGATCATCGCGGTCTCGGTGATCACCGCGATGCTGCCCAGGATGAGCCGGGGGGTGGCCGACGGGCAGCTCGACACGGTCCGCGAGGAGTTCGCCTCGGGGGTGCGGCTGGTGTCGGTGCTGCTGGTGCCCGCCGGGCTGCTGCTGATGGTGCTGGGCCCCGCGGTGACCGTGCTGATCTTCTCGTGGGGCAACATGACCGTCGACTCGGCGGTCCACATCGGCAACGTGCTGCAGGTCTTCGGGCTGGCGCTGGTGCCGTTCTCGATCTTCCAGCTGCTGCTGCGCGTCTTCT
The DNA here is from genome assembly GCF_051918945.1 of Streptosporangium sp. LJ11. NCBI lineage: Bacteria > Bacillati > Actinomycetota > Actinomycetes > Streptosporangiales > Streptosporangiaceae > Streptosporangium > Streptosporangium sp. LJ11. The sequence continues at coordinate 206,282 of NZ_JBPXMB010000015.1, read as the reverse complement.
ACTCCTTCGGCGACACCCGCACCCCGGCCTTCCTCGCCCTCGGCAACGTGGCGGTCAACGCCACGCTCAGCCTCACGGCCTACTACGCCCTGCCCCCCCGGTACATCGTGATGGGCCTGGCCTTCGCGTTCACCGTCGCCTACGTGGTCGGCGCGGCGGTCGCCTGGATCCTGGCGGCGCGCCGCGTGGGGGGCCTGGCGGGGCGCAGGGTGGCCGCCGGGCTGTCCCGGATGTACGTGGCCGCGCTCCCCTCGGCGGCGCTCGCGCTCGGCGTTCTGTGGCTCACGCAGGAGCTCACGGGGCTGGACGCGCTGAGCGCGGCCATCATGCTGGCGGTGGGCGGCGGACTCGGTATGGTTCTTTACTTGGCGATCGCCCACCGGATGCGCATCCCCGAGGTGAGTTCGATCGTTGGAATGGTGGCAGGACGGGTAGGCCGGTAACCCAAAGACTTGTCTCAAACGTCTGACAAGACGAACACGGGCGGAACCGGCGCGGGACTACCATGGTGCGACGCGTGTGGTGACATGCGGCTAATGGAAGCAGGAGGGCGTGGGCGGATCCACCCAGCATCGTGTGATGTGTCGTGATGTGCTGACCGGGCATGGTGCTGTCGTGTTCTCAGGTACGGGGTCCTCGTGAGTTCCCCCGCCGTCGAGCCCGGCACCAAGCTGGCCGAGCGTTTCCGGCTCGAGGACCGCGTCCACGAGTCGGGCGGCGCCACGCTGTGGAAGGCCATCGACGAGGTGCTCGCCAGGCCCGTCGCCGTCCACACCTTCGATCCCGACTTCCCCCGCCTGAACGAGGTCGTCACGGCGGCCAGGGTGGCCAGCCGGCTGACCGACCCCCGCCTCACCCAGGTCTTCGACGCGACCGAGGACGACGGCCACTCCTACGTCGTCAGCGAGTGGGTGAGCGGCGAGTCCTTCGGCGACATGATCGCGAACGGGCCGCTCGACCCCGAGCGGGCCGCCGCGATGGTCGCCGAGGCCGCGGAGGCGCTGGCCCACGCGCACGAGGCGAACCTCGCCCACCTCTGCCTCACCCCCGAGCACCTGGTGTGGACGGCGGGCAGCACCGTCAAGCTGCTCGGCCTGGGAGTCGACGCCGTCCTGGACGACGTGACGAGCGACGACCCCGCCCGCGAGGACGCCGAGGGCCTCGGCCGCCTGCTGTACGCCGGGCTGACCGGCCACTGGCCGGGCGACGAGCAGGACGGCGGCGGCCTGCCCGTCGCGCCCATGGGCGACGGGCACTTCTGTACGCCGCGCCAGGTCACCGCGGGTGTCCCCGGTTACCTGGACGCCATCGTCTGCCGGGCACTGCTGCCGGAGACCAGGCGCGGGCTCGAACCGCTGACCACGCCCGCCGAGGTCGCCGAGGCCCTGGCCTCGGTGTCGCGGCCCAGTCCCCTGCCGATGCCGACGCCGATGCCCATGACGGCGCTGCCGGTGGCGGCCTCCCGCTCCGAGGGCATCGACACCGCGGCGCCCCAGCGCCACACGCCCCCTCCCCAGCACCACCACCAGAACCAGCACCGCCCGATGCCCCGCCAGACGGGCGGCGGCATGGTCAACAAGGTCGCCATGACCGTCGTCGTGCTGCTGGTGATGGTGGCCGTCGGCCTGGGCGCCTGGACGCTCGGCCGCAGCATCGGCAACGCCGGCACTCCGGCGCCCGGCGAGGAGAGCACCACGCCCACGCCGACCGCGGCCGTCGGCACCCGGGAGGTGAAGCCCTCCTCGGTCACCGGCTTCGACCCGCTGGGCGACAACGAGGAGCGCGGCGAGCTGGCCGTCAACGCGACCGACGGCAAGGAGTCCACCGACTGGCACTCCGAGTCGTACGACTCCGCCGACTTCGGCCGGCTCAAGACGGGCGTGGGCCTCCTGCTGGACATGGGCCAGAGCGTCCCGGTCAAGCAGGTGACGGTGGAGTTCGGCGGCACCTCGGGAGGCACCGTGGAACTCAGGGTCGGCGACTCCCCCCAGCTCGACGACCTGTCCGTCCTGCAGAAGATCAACGGAGTCTCCGGCAAGAAGACGTTCACCGCGGAGAGCCCGAAGAAGGGTCGCTACGTGCTCGTCTGGTTCACCAAGATGCCCACTTACCAGGGGAAGTTCCGCGGCCAGGTGCTGGACATGAAGGTCCTCGCGACCAAGTGACACCGCTCCGATTTGATCTGTTTTACCCGGCTTCTTGCAGATCATCGGAGAATCCGTGGCACCATCTATCCCGTAGAGGTGTTCTCCCCGGATCGGTATAGCAGGACTCTCCTTGTGAATTCCCCACCCGAGACCCCGCCAGCGGCGGACGAGCAGACGGCGAAGGCCCCCGTGTCCGACGCCGACCTGCTCACCCGGCACATCGCCGGGGATCCGCATGCCTTCAGTGAAATAGTCAAGCGACATCGAGACCGCATGTGGGCGGTCGCCCTGCGCACGCTGGGCGATCCCGACGAGGCGGCCGACGCCGTTCAGGACGCCTTCGTCTCGGCCTATCGCAAGGCCGGGAGCTTCCGCGGCGAGGCGGCGGTGACCACGTGGCTGCATCGCATCGTGGTCAACGCCTGCCTCGACCGCATGCGCAGGAAATCGGTGCGCCCGGTGGCCGACGACGAGCTCGTCGAGGCCGCGGAGCGCGAGACCCCGGTGCTCGACCAGACGGCCGAGCGCGAGGTGTCCATGGAGGTCTCGGCGGCCCTGAAGCTGCTGCCCTCCGACCAGCGCGCCGCGCTGGTCCTCGTGGACATGATGGGCTACTCGGTCGAGGACGCGGCCCAGGTGCTGGAGGTGCCGAGCGGCACGGTGAAGAGCCGGTGTGCGCGCGGAAGGGCGAAACTCGCCCCGATTCTTTCCCATTTACGGAACCGATCAGACCTGTCTCGCGTCTCATCCGCGAAGGGAGCAGAACTTCGTGACGGGTGATACGCACTACGACCTGGAGATCTTGGCCGAACTGGCCGAGGGGCTCCTCGACGCCGCCACGGCCATGCGGGTACGCGAGCATCTCGCGATCTGCGATCCCTGTGGTGAGAGCCTCGCCGACCTCGCGGCAGTTCGTGAGGTGCTGGCGGCGACTCCTACACCGGCGATGCCGATGGGAGTCGCGCTGAGGATCGACCGCGCACTGGCCGCTGAGGCAGACAGCTTCCGTGGAGGTGGAGTGGGCCTGGTGGAAGCACCGGCCTGGGACGACATAATGCGTGACGCGCCGTGGGAGACGTCCTCTCCCGCAGAACCGGCGCCATGGGAGACGACCCCTCTGCGGGCCCCGCTCCCGCAGCAGGAGCCTGAGCTCGAGCCGGTGCGGCTGGGGGTCGTCGGCGACGACGGCACCGTGGTCCCGGCGGCCGCGGCCAGGCGTCGCGGCGCGAACCTGCGGCGCCGGTGGGCGATGCCCGCCGCGGCGGCGGGCGTGGCGGCGGCGGTGATCGGCGCGACCGCGCTGGCCACCGGGACGCTGACGGCGTCCGGCCCGGCCCCGGCGCCCATCGCTCAGTCCGCGCCGGCGGACACGATCCAGTACGCGCTGACCGACAGCAACTACAACTACACCGACGCCGAGCTTCGCGGCTCGCTGCTCGACTACATCGGTCCCGGGACCATCCTCGGGACGACCGAGAACTCGGGGATCGACAAGTGTGTCCGGCAGGTCTCGGCGCAGGTCGGCATCTCGCCCTTCGCCGTGGACCAGGGGTTCTACAACGGGCAGGAGGCCAACATCCTGCTCTTCTGGCAGGACCAGGCCAAGAACACGGTGCGCGTCCACGTCGTGGGCCCGCAGTGTGACGACGTGCGCAAGCCAGGCCTCGCACGCTGGAAGTGACCGGCGGTGCCGTCCCGGGTGACCTCGACAGGCCATCCGGGACGGCCGGCGGCGAAACACCCGGGATGACCGGTGACAAGAATCCCGAGGGACGACCGGTGACAGACCGGTGACAAGGATCCCGGGGTGATCCGCGGCGGGTGATCCGCTGCCAAAACCCTCGCTTCCACCGTGGGTGCCCGGCATGGATTCGTCCGTGCCGGGCTTTCGGGTTCCACCGGGGGATCCGTCACCGCGCCGGGCGGGAATCAGCGGCGCCTAGGATCTGTTGACGCCGGTGGCATCGACAGAGGGAGAGGCGCGAGCGCTGATGGACGTCCGGAATGTGATCATCATCGGGTCGGGACCCGCGGGTTACACGGCCGCGGTGTACTCCGCGCGTGCCGAGCTGAATCCGCTGGTCTTCGAGGGGTCGGTCACCGCCGGTGGCGCCCTGATGAACACCACCGAGGTGGAGAACTTCCCAGGCTTTCCCGGCGGCATCATGGGCCCGGACCTGATGGACGGGATGCGCAAGCAGGCCGAGCGGTTCGGTGCCGAGCTGGTCGCCGACGACGTGGTCGAGGTCGACCTGGCCGCCAACCCGAAGGTCGTCAAGACCGCCACCGACACCTACTACGCCACGTCCGTCATCCTGTCGATGGGCTCGGGCTACCGCGAGCTGGGCGTGCCCAACGAGAAGCGCCTGTCGGGCCACGGGGTGTCGTGGTGCGCCACCTGTGACGGGTTCTTCTTCCGCGGCCAGGACATCGTGGTCGTCGGCGGTGGGGACACCGCGATGGAGGAGGCGATCTTCCTGACCCGGTTCGCGGCCTCGGTGACGGTGGTGCATCGTCGTGACGAGCTGCGCGCCAGCAAGATCATGCAGGATCGGGCGTTCGCGAACGAGAAGATCCACTTCCTGTGGGACAGCGAGGTCGTCGACGTGCTCGGCGAGAACAAGGTGAGCGGGGTGCGGGTACGCAACCTCAAGACCGGCGCGGAGGCGGAGCTGGCGGCCACCGGGCTGTTCATCGCGATCGGCCACGATCCGCGCACCGAGCTGGTCAAGGGCCAGGTGGAGCTGGACGACGAGGGCTACATCAGGGTCGAGGCGCCCTCGACGCGCACGAACCTGGAGGGCGTCTTCGCCGCGGGTGACGTCGTCGACCACACCTACCGCCAGGCGATCACCGCCGCCGGCACCGGGTGCGCCGCCTCGCTCGACTCCGAGCGCTGGCTGGCCGAGCACCACGGCGCGTGACGACGGCGTGTGACGACAGGGTGCACGGCCGGGTGTGACGCCCCCGCGAGGCAGGCCTCGGGCGCGCGTCGCACCCCCGCCGGACGGCACCGTGCGCACACCGGTCACCCATGAGCAACGTCATCAGGAACACGTCCTCGGACAAGAGGGAGAGCAGGAACCTTGGGCACCATCAAGCACGTGACCGACGCCAGCTTCGACGCCGACGTCCTCAAGAGCGACAAGCCCGTGATCGTCGACTTCTGGGCCGAATGGTGCGGCCCGTGCCGCCAGGTCGCGCCGATCCTGGAGGAGATCGCCGGTGAGCAGGCCGACAAGCTCACCGTCGTCAAGCTGAACGTCGACGAGAATCCGACAATGGCGACAAACTACGGCGTACTCCAGATTCCCACTCTGAACGTCTATAAGAACGGAGAGGTTGTGAAGCAGATCATCGGCGCCAAGCCGAAGGCCATGCTGCTTCGCGAGCTCGAGGGCATCATCTAGGCCCCCTGCGGGTCGGCCGCCCCCCACGGCGTCCGCCCGTATCACCCGCTTCCGAGCGGCACACCCACCCACTGAAAGCCCCCCGCCCCACCGCGGGGGGCTTTCACATGCACCGGGTACCCGTACAGGGCACACGCCCAGGGCTGCCGGCACGCGCCGGGGGGGCTCGCGAGACTCCCGGAGGGGTGCTTACGGACCCCGGAGGGCGCGTTCGTCCCCCACAGCGTGCCGTACGGGCTCCAGATGGTCTCAGACGGGCCGCAGGGCCCTCTCGGGACTCATCGACCCGAGCAGCCTCTCCAGTGCCACCTCGACGTCCTCACGCCACGAGACGGCGTTCTTGAGCTCCAGGCGGAGGCGGGGGAAACGCAGGTGCGGGCGGACCGTCTTGAACCCCACGGAGAGCAGGTAGTCGGCGGGCATCAGGCACGCGCCCGGCTGCTCCCACTTCAGGTCGCCGAACGCCTCGATCGCCCGCACCCCGCGCCGGGTCAGGTCCTTGGCCACGCCCTGGACCAGCATCCGGCCCAGGCCGCCCCCGGAGAACTCCGGGATGATGTGCGCGGTCATCAGCAGCACCGCGTCCGCGCTGACCGGAGAGGTCGGGAAGGCCACCGAGCGCGGCACGTAGTGGGGCGGCGCGTAGAGCACGAAGCCGGCCGCCACCCCGTCCACATAGACGATCTTTCCGCAGCTTCCCCACTCCAGCAGGGTGGAGGAGATCCAGGCCTCCTTCTCCAGTCCCGGATCACCGACCTTCACGGCCCGGTCCGCGTTGACGGGATCGAGCTCCCAGAAGACGCACCGGCGGCAGCGGCGCGGCAGGTCGTCGAGATTGTCGAGGGTGACGTTTGCCAGCCGACGCGACACCTGTTGGCCCCAATCCTGGCGAGACGAGTGCAAGCCATGGCGAAAAACGCGCGAAAACGGCGTCTCCAGCTGGCATCGTAGCCCAGTGCGGGTCCTGGTTTCAGGAGGTCCCGTCCCCACACGCAGACGACTGCAGCCCCTGACGTAACCTGGTTTCTCTAGTATGAGCGCTTTGCGCTCCACACTACCTAGGAGGTGGACCGTGCCCCAGGACAACGAACACGGTCAGACCATCGCCCCCACCCAAGGGTCGCGCATCGACGCCTATGTCGACCGTTACGCGGCACGGGCAACCGGGATGGTCGCCTCCGAGGTGCGAGCTCTCTTCTCCGTCGCGTCGAGGCCCGAGGTGGTCTCGCTCGCCGGCGGCATGCCGTACGTCACCGCCCTCCCCCTGGACGTGGTGGGGGAGCTGGTCGCCGACCTGATCGCCAAGCGCGGCCCGGTCGCGCTCCAGTACGGCTCGGGGCAGGGCGACCCGCACCTGCGCGAGCAGATCTGCGACGTCATGCGGATGGAGGGCATCGAGGCCAACCCCGACGACGTCGTCGTGACCGTCGGCTCCCAGCAGGCCCTCGACCTGATCACCCGGATCTTCATCGACCCGGGTGACGTCGTGCTCGCCGAGGGCCCCTCCTACGTCGGAGCCCTGGGCACGTTCTCCGCCTACCAGGCCAAGGTCATCCACATCGCGATGGACAGCGAGGGGATCATCCCCGAGTCGCTGGCCCAGACCATCTACGCCCTGAAGAGCGCGGGCAACCGGATCAAGTTCCTCTACACGATCCCCACCTTCCAGAACCCCGCGGGCGTGACGCTCAGCGTCGCCCGCAGGCAGCAGGTCCTGGAGATCTGCCAGCGGGCCGACGTGCTGATCGTCGAGGACAACCCGTACGGCATGCTCGGCTTCGACGGTGACCCCATGCGGACGCTGCGCGCCGACAACGCCGACGGAATCGTCTACCTCGGCTCGTTCTCCAAGACCCTGGCCCCCGGTTTCCGGGTCGGCTGGGCCCTCGCCCCGCACGCCATCCGCGAGAAACTGGTGCTGGCGATGGAGTCCGCGGTGCTGTCGCACTCCTCCTTCACGCAGCTGGCCGTCGGCCAGTATCTCGCCACCCAGCCCTGGCGCGAGCAGATCAAGTCGTTCAGGGAGCTCTACCGCGAGCGCCGCGACACCATGCTCTCCTCGCTCGAGGCCCTGATGCCCGACGGCGTCACCTGGACCCGCCCCGGTGGCGGGTTCTTCGTTTGGGCCACCCTCCCCGAGGGGCTCGACTCCAAGGCGCTCCTGCCCCGCGCGGTCGCCGAGCGGGTGGCCTTCGTACCGGGCACCGGCTTCTTCGCCGACGGCGGCGGCGCGCGGCACATGCGGCTCTCCTACTGCTACCCCGAGCCCGAGCGCATCCGCGAGGGCGTCCGCCGCCTGGCCGGGGTGATCGGGCAGGAGCTCCGCGTCCGCGACACCTTCGGGACCGGCTCGCCCACCGAGCGCGCCGGGATCGACACTCCGGGACCCGACCTCGCGTGACCCCGCCACACCCCGCCGTCCGGTAGGTGCTCCGTGCCACGGGGCGCCTCCGGCATGAGCTCCTCCCCGCCGGTACCGTACGGTGACTTCCTGCGCCGGTGCGCGGTGATCGATCCGGTTCGCCGGGACAGCCGGACCGCGCGTGACGAGAGCGACAGGACAGGCTCGGAGCGGGCCTTGACGAGAGGTATGTCGGATGAGTGACCTGGGCCATGTGCTCGTCCTGGCGGGCGGGCTCTCCTACGAGCGGGAGGTCTCGCTGCGTTCCGGCCGCCGGGTGAGCGAGGTGCTGCGCGGCGCGGGCGTCTCCGTGGAGACCCGCGACACCGACGCGTCGCTGGTCCCCGCCGTGCTCGCGGACCCGCCGGACGCGGTCTTCGTCACCCTGCACGGCGGGGCGGGCGAGGACGGCGCCATCCGCTCGGTCCTCGAACTCCTCTCCGTCCCGTACGTCGGCGCCGGCCCCGACGCCTGCCGGGTCGCCTACGACAAGCCCACCGCCAAGACCGTCGTCCGCTCCGTCGGGCTGCGCACCCCCGAGTCGGTGACGCTGCCCAAGGAGACCTTCCACGACCTCGGCGCCTCCGCGGTGCTGGCCCGCATCGTGGACCGCCTCGGCCTTCCCCTGTTCGTCAAGCCGTCCCGCGGCGGCTCGGCGCTCGGCGCGTCGATCGTCCGCAGCGCCGAGGAGTTCCCCGCCGCCATGGTCGGCTGCTTCGCCTACGGCGACACCGCGCTGATCGAGCGCTGCATCCAGGGGGTCGAGGTCGCCGTCTCCGTGGTCGACCTCGGGAGCGGGCCGGTGGCACTGCCCCCCGTGGAGATCGTCGCCAACGAGGGCGTGTACGACTACGCGGCCCGCTACACCGCCGGACACACCGAGTTCTTCGCCCCGGCACGCCTGTCGCCCGAGGCGTCGGACGCCTGCGCCGAGATGGCCGTGACCGCGCACACCGCCCTCGGCCTCAGGGACATCTCCCGTACCGACCTGATCGTCGACGCGGACGGCCTGCCCTACTTCCTCGAGGTGAACGTCGCCCCGGGCATGACCGAGACGTCCCTTCTCCCCATGGCGGCCGAGGCCGCAGGGGAGGACCTCGGCACCCTCTGCCGCGTTCTCCTGGAACAGGCCGCCGCCCGCGGCGCCTGACCTCTCGCCCGGCTCCCCCGCGTGAACCACACCGCGGGCGCGGGCCGGGCCGGCATGGTGCCGGGCCGGCGGGCCGGCTCGGCGGGACTGGTAGGCGGACGGACCCGGCGGGCCTGGTCGGCGGGCGGGCCGGGCCTCCCCCTACGCTGGCCGTGTGCTGACCTCCACCCCATTCCCCAAGAGCTTCGCCAGTGACAACCACGCGGGCGTGCATCCTGCGGTTATCACCGCCATCCTCGAAGCGAACACCGGAGACGCCCTCGCCTACGGCGGGGACGCCTGGACCACCGCGATGGAGGACGCCTTCCGCGCCGAGTTCGGCGCACGCGCGACCGCCTACCCGATGTTCAACGGCACCGGCGCCAACGTGGTGGGCCTCGGACTCGTGCTGCGGGCGTACGACGCGGTGCTCTGCCCGGCCACCGCCCACATCAGCACCAGCGAGTGCGGTGCCGCGGAACGCGTGCTGGGCGCCAAGCTGGTCACCCTTCCCACCGAAGACGGCAAGATCTCCGTGGATGACGTCCGCGGCCAGCTGTCCGTGCTGGGGGACGAGCACCACTCCCAGCCCAGGGTCATCTCCATCTCCCAGGTGACCGAGTGCGGCACCTGCTACACCGCCGACGAGATCGCCGAACTCGCGGAGTTCGCGCACGCGCACGGCCTCTTCCTGCACATGGACGGCGCCCGGCTGGCCAACGCGGCGGCCGAACTCGGCTGCTCACTCCGCTCCCTCACCACGGACGCGGGGGTGGACCTGCTCAGCTTCGGGGGCACCAAGAACGGCGCCATGGGTGCCGAGGCGCTCGTGGTCCTCCGCCCGGAGCTGGACTCCCCGGCGCTGTTCCTACGCAAGCAGGGGATGCAGCTCGCTTCCAAGATGCGCTTCGTCTCCGCTCAGCTGACCGCCCTCCTCGCCGACGACCTCTGGCGCGAGAACGCCGCCCACGCCAACGCCATGGCCCACCGCCTGGCCGACGGCGTCGCAGACCTCCCGGGCGTCTCCCTGCGCTATCCCGTGCAGTCCAACGCCGTCTTCCCGGCCCTCCCCGAGAAGGCCATCGCGGAACTGCAGCAGCGCTATCTCTTCCATGTCTGGGACGCGGCCGAGAACGTGGTCCGCTGGGTGACCGCCTTCGACACCACCCCCGAGCACGTCGACGCCTTCGTCGCCGACATCCGTCTCGCCGTCCAGGAGAACCTCGGCTCCTGAACGACGTCTGTTTCACGTGAAACGGCCTGGCTCCAGAGACGGTGACGTTTCACGTGAAACACCGGCCGCTGTCTCCGGGCCGCCTCCTTCTCCCGTACGTCAAGATCTCGCCCGTTCTTCATGGGCGAGGGCTTCGCCCCCGCTCCGCCGGTCCACCTTGCCGAGGTCCGGCTCGCGCATCCCACCGCTTCATGTTTCACGTGAAACGACGCCGCCTCCACGATGACCGGCAGCGGGACCACCCGACGAGGCGGCCGTGAGATGCGGTCGACCGCCAGCCACACGAAAGCCCCCGCCGGGATGCGGCACTCCACGCGCGACGGTCTCGTCGAAGCGGGCTCTACGCCCCTGGAACCGCGCATGCGTGCGTGTTGAACGCATCTTGAGGGGCAGGGGCCCAGTCGATCATCGCAACGCCGTGCGGCGAGCACAGGGCGATGAACGGAGAAGAAGGAAGTCCCGGGCGCCTGGATGCGGGAAGGGCACGGATGGCAGGGAAAGCGGGAGCGTGGGAAGGCCGAGCGCGGGAAAGGGCTGCGCATGGGAGGGAAGCAGCCGAGGGAAGGCGGACCGGCGGAGCGGGGGGCGGAGAGTCGGTCGAACCAGCTGAACCAGAGGGGGAGCCGGGGAGAACGACCGAGCACGCGGGAGCGACCGGTACACGCGAGCCGGGGAGAACGCGAACGGCCTCCCTGTTTCACGTGAAACAGGGAGGCCGTTCGTCGTCGGGGAACCGTCCGGGAAGGTCGGCCGCCGGGGGTCATCCCGGAAGGCAGCCATCCCGGAAGGGGCCTCGGGAGAGATTCACCGCCCCGGCGAGTGCGCCACGGACTCGCCTTCCCGGGCTTCCGGAGCCGGTTCGATCATCCTTCCATCGCCTGCAGCGAGCCCGGAGCCATCGTGCCGATGATGCGCTCCAGGTCGTCGATGGTCGCGAACTCCACCACGATGCGCCCCTTGCGACGACCGAAGTCGACCTTCACCCGGGTCTCGAAGCGGTCGGAGAGACGGTCGGCCAGATGCCGGAGGGCGGGCTCCTCTTCGGGTTTCGCCCGGGGAGCACGCGGAGCCGGTGCCGGGGCCGCCTTGGCGTCGCCCACGGCGACGATCTCCTCGACCGCACGGACCGAGAGCAGCTCGGCCACGATCCGGCGGGCGAGATGCTCCTGGGCCGCGGGATCGTCCAGCCGGAGCAGGGCTCGGGCGTGGCCCGCGCTGATCGTCCCGGCCGCGACGCTGAGCTGCACCCCGGGTGGCAGCTTCAGCAGGCGCAGCGTGTTGGTCACGTGCGAGCGGGAACGGCCGATCCGTGAGGCGAGCTGCTCGTGGGTCGCGCCGAAGTCGTCGAGCAACTGCTGGTAGGCCGCCGCCTCCTCCAGGGCGTTGAGCTGTTCGCGCTGGAGGTTCTCGATGAGCGCGTCGAGCAGGAGCTTGTCCTCCTGGGTGTTCCGCACGATCGCGGGGATCTCGGAGAGCCCGGCGAGCTTGGAGGCGCGCCAGCGGCGCTCGCCCATGACCAGCTCGTAGCGCCCCTCCCCTGTGGCCCGTACCACGACCGGCTGGAGCAGGCCGACCTCGCTGATCGAGGCGGCCAGATCCTGGAGGGCCTCCTCGTCGAAGACATCGCGGGGCTGGCGCGGGTTGGGCGCGATGTCGTCGACGGGGATCTCGAGGAAGTAGGCTCCCACGACCGGCTTGGGGCCCGGCTGCTCCGGCACCACCGGCTCGGGGGCGACCATGGTCACGGTCATCGACACGGGCGTCTCCGCGACGGCGGCCGGCCCCGTGGGGATGAGCGCCCCCAGTCCCCTGCCCAGCCCTCTCGGCTGCTTACTCACTGCCCCTCCCGAGACTCAAGGTGTCGCACTCCCTGACATACCCGTGGCCGCGGCCACGGGGCTCGCGGTGCTCATACGGCCGCACCGCGGTAAGCGATCTCGCGGGCGGCGTCCATGTAGGCCATCGCGCCACTGGAGCCCGGATCGTACGTCATGACCGACTGACCGTAGCTCGGAGCCTCGGAGACACGCACGCTTCGGGGGATCAGCGTGCTCAACACCGTCGCGCCGAAGTGGGAGCGAACCTCGTCGGCGACCTGGGAGGCGAGGCGGGTGCGCCCGTCGTACATCGTCATGAGGATGGTGGAGAGGTCGAGCGTGGGGTTCAGGTGGGCGCGGACCAGATCCACGTTCCTCAGCAGCTGGCCGAGGCCTTCCAGCGCGTAGTACTCGCACTGGATGGGGATCAGCAGCTCGTTCGCGGCCATCAGCGCGTTGACCGTCAGCAGGCCGAGCGAGGGAGGGCAGTCGATGAGGATGTAGTCGAACTCGACGGCGTCGTACGCGGCCAGCGCGCGCTGCAGGCGGGCCTCGCGGGCGACCATGGAGACCAGCTCGATCTCGGCACCGGCCAGGTCGATCGTGGCGGGAGCGCAGTAGAGGCCCGGCATGTCCGGGACCTCCTTCACGACCTCCGCGAGCGGCAGGTCCTCCACGAGCACCTTGTACATGTCCGGTACGTCACCGCGGTGCTCGACGGCCAGGGCCGTCGAGGCGTTTCCCTGGGGGTCGAGGTCGACCACGAGCACCCGCTGGCCGTGCATGGACAGCGCCGCCGCCAGGTTGACCGACGTGGTGGACGGTGAAGATCCGGGTCTTGGAAGGGCGGGGCCAGTCACCGTCCCGGACCCCGGTGGAACCTCCGGGGGCGGCGGCGGACTTCTGGGCCGATGTTTCACGTGAAACCACTGAGCTGAGTGCCTCTCGTACCAGCGGCGAGTCGCCGGGATTAAGGGGGGTCTGGGTCACGGTCGTCTTCCTTTCAACCGGCCTGACTACGGCACCGGGTGCCGCTGCCGGCCAGCCCAGACCGGAAAGGCGTCCATGGGGCAAAACGGCGGGAACCTCGGGCCAGCCGAGACCGCTCCTCGCGCTGGCGATCGCACTCGAACGGTCGTTCACTGGCCTCGTACTCGCTTTGCTCGATTTACCTGGTGACCTCGCGCTTACCTGCCTCGCGAGGCACGATCCTTCCGGCGGGAGGCCTTCCGTGCTCCTTCGGGAGCCCGACCGGCGACCACTCGGATGAGAGTTGCGGGCGGCTCGACCTTACCGTGCCCGACCGATGTAAGCTCGGCGGTTTGCACCCCACTCGCCCGCAATTGCGGCTCGGCGTCCGCCAACTCCTCGGCGGCACGCTCGCCCTTCATGGCCAGCAGCTCACCCCCCTCGCGCAGCAGGGGCAGCGCCCATTTCAGCAGGCGATCGAGCGGCGCCACCGCGCGGGCGGAGGCGACGTCGAACTCCCGCCTGCCCGCGAACTCCTCGGCCCGGCCGCGCAGTACCTCGACGTTGTCGAGTTTCAACGACTCCACGCACTCCTCCAGGAAGACCGTCCGGCGAAGGAGCGGCTCCAGGAGGGTGACGGTGATGTCGGGCCGTACGATCGCCAGGACCAGGCCCGGCAGGCCGGCACCGGAACCGATGTCGACCAGGCGCACGTCGGCGGGCACGGCCTCGGCGATCACCGCGCAGTTGAGCAGGTGGCGGTCCCAGATGCGCGGCACCTCCCGCGGGCCGAGCAGCCCGCGCACCACCCCGGGACCGGCCAGCAGCTCCGCGAAGGCCTCCGCTCTGGCCCAGGCGTCGCCGGCGAACACCTCGCGCGCGACCTCGGGCGGTTCGGGGATCTGGTCACTCACTCGATGCTCACTCTTCCCTCGGAGATATCGGGGTCAGGCCGATCTCAAGGCTAACGGCCCGCTTCGGCGCCGTCGTACAGCACGGGGTGGCGACGCCGCAGCCGGCACGCGGGACACGATGCCGTGCGACGCGTGCGGACGGTATCGGACGGATCATGTGGTGAGAGTCACGGCCTTCCCGGCGCCGCAAAGCAGGATCCCGGGACACGGCGGGCAGAGGTCTCCGGGACGCGACGGCCGTACGGCGTCGGCAACGAAGCGAGCTACGAAAAGGCCTCACAAAGCGGGCCACGAGAGCGGTCCACGAAAAAGGCCGCCGTCCCCGGGGAACCGGGGGCGGCGGCCTCTGCCGGCCCACGCCATCACCAAGCGGCGCTAAACGGGAAGCACCACCACGAAACGGCGGGGTTCCTCGCCCTCGGACTCGCTCCGCAGGCCCGCCGCCGCGACGGCGTCATGCACGATCTTCCGCTCGAACGGGGTCATCGGCTGCAGCGACTTGGGCTCGCCGTTCCGTTTGACGTCCGCCGCGATTTTGGTGCCGAGTTCGCTCAGCTCGCTCCGGCGGCGGTCGCGGTAGCCGCCGATGTCGAGCATCAGGCGCGAGCGCTCACCCGTCTGGCGGTGGACCGCGAGGCGGGTCAGCTCCTGGATGGCCTCCAGCACCTCGCCGTTGGGGCCGACCAGGTCGCCGCCCTTGATGTCGACGACCGACACCACGGCGCGATCGCCTTCGACATCCATGTCGATGTCACCGTCGATGTCGGCGATGTCGAGCAGACCCTCGACGTAGTCCGCCGCGATCTCGCCTTCCTGCTCCAGGGCGGCGAGATCGGGAGCCGTCTTCGCGGGCTCCTTCTCGGCCTCGGCCTCGGTCACGTCCGGCCACTCCTTCGTGCTGTCGGGATGAGACGTCAGGACTTCTTGCTACCGGTCCGCTTGCTGCGGGGCTGGCGGGTGGGCTGCTGTCGGATCACCTTGGCCTCCGGCACGGGCGGCGCCTCAGGCTCGGGGGCGGTCTTCTTGACCTTGCTCAGCAGGCTCGGCTTGGGCTCGGGAGTCGTGACGTTGCCCTTGGCGTCGACCACCGGGGAGGGGTTACGGCTGTAGAACCAGTGCTGCTGGCCGAGGGTCCAGACGTTCGTGGTGACCCAGTAGAGGATCAGGCCGAGGGGGAAGTTCAGCGAGAAGATCGCGAACAGCGGCGAGACGTACATCAGGATCTTCTGCTGCTGCGCCATCGGGTTGTCCGGCATCTGGGCGATCGAGCGGGTCACGCTCTGCCGGACGGTGAGGAAGGTCGTCAGCGAGCTGACCGCCACGAAGATGGCCAGCACGACCTTGGTGACGATCGGGTCGGCGTCCAGCTTGAGGATGTCGGCCGAGCTCGTGAAGAACGTCGCGGGAATCGGGGCGCCGAAGATGTGCGCGGCCCGGGCGCTGTTGACGAGGTCCTGCGACATCCCGAACTTGGCCTGGCCCGCGGCCATGGCCTGCAGCACGGTGAACATCGAGATGAAGATCGGGAACTGCGCCAGGATCGGGAGGCAGCCACCCAGCGGGTTGGCCCCCTGCCCCTGGTACAGCGCCATGACCTCCTGGTTCATGCGCTGCTTGTCGTTCTTGTAGCGCTTACGGATCTCCTGGACCTTCGGCGCCAGCTCCTGCATCTTCTTCGACGAGCGCATCTGCTTGAGGAAGAGCGGGAAGATCAGCAGCCGCATCAGCACGGTGAGCGTGATGATGGTCAGCGCCCAGTTGAGCCCGTTGTCCTTCGGGATGAAGGTGCTGTAGCCCTGGTGAATCCAGGTGATTACATGGGCGACGGCTGTGTAAAGCCAGTTCAGCCAGGACAGCTCCACCGAGCTAGCTCCCTTGCGTTTCGTCGGACCGGCCCGGGCGCGAGGGCACCGGGTCAAAGCCTCCGGGATGGAATGGGTGGCAACGCCCGATTCTCCGGATCGTCAACCATGTGCCGCGCAGCGCGCCGTGAACGGCCACGGCCTCGAGGCCGTAGGCACTGCACGAGGGGTGGAAGCGGCAACGGGGACCCAGCAGAGGACTCACGAAGGCCCGGTAGAACCGGATCGGAGCCATCAGGATCCTGGCAGCCGGAGAAATTCCAGCGGTCTGCTGCGCCGTCATCATCGCCCATCCATGCGAGCCCCAGGGGGCTCCAGCCGCCTGAGTAAACGATCCAGCGCGACGTCGAGTTCGGCGGCGATGCGCTCGCTTCGCGCGGACGCGGCCGGTGGATTGGCGCGTACCACCAGCAGGCTACCTCTCGGAAGCCGGTCGAGACGGTCTCGCATGAGGTGTCTCAACTGACGTTTAACCCGATTTCTGATGACCGCGCCTCCTACGGCACGACTCACCACGAATCCGACCAGGGGGGGAGCATCCCTGTCAGAGCGCATGCCAAGGTGCGCGACCAGGGTGGGGCGGCCTGCTCGGCTTCCCCTTCTGATCGCGCCGGCGAACTCGTCGCCCCGGCGCATGCGGGACCCGGACGGCAGCACGAGAGATCTTGGTGACCCTGGGCAGGTACGCCCGTCGCCCGCCGGCAGCGATGCCGGCGGGCGACGGGCGCTACTGCCTAGGCCCGGCGAACCGGGCGCAACGGATGCGTCAGGCGGAGATCTCGGCGCGGCCCTTGCGACGGCGAGCGGCAAGGATGGCGCGGCCGGCGCGGGTGCGCATGCGGAGCCGGAAGCCGTGGGTCTTCGCACGACGGCGGTTGTTCGGCTGGAAAGTACGCTTGCTCACGAGTGGGCTCCAGGCTCAAGACGCATCCCCAGCACATGGGGACGCTCGACAGTGGCTGGCTTGCCGGATGCGGGGCATGCGAAATAGCCGCCGCGTGGCAAGCCGACCGTCGTACGTTACGGGTCAGGCGTGTCCCAGGTCAAACCGGAGAGTGTTCTGAAGCACGCACACACAGGTTATCCACGTTTCCACAGGCACGTTATCCACCGGCGCCTCGCCGTCCACAGGATGTGCGCTCCGTCCCTCCCGTACGCCACTAGGCTGTGGACAACGTCTTGTACACAGCTGTGGACAGGGCTACTGTCGGCCCTTCCAGACCCTCTCTCCGCTGCGAGGACGCGTCGGACCGCAGGTAACGGGCTGTGCACAGCCTGTGGATTCGATGTGGATTTCGTATGGCGCCCACGACGGGGCCACGGGACTCCCGGCATGTGGACAACGACGAGATCCGGTGCGCCCGGCGGCCACCATTGTGGATAAACAGATCGCGGTGGGCCAGCGGGGCCGCGTCGGGAGGAGGGGAGCCGGACCATGGACGGAACGGACCTCAGCGCGGTCTGGGCGAGGGCTCTTGAGAACTCCCTGAACGAGAACGTCCCGTCCCAGCAGCGGGTCTGGCTCAACATGACCCGGCCCTTCGGTCTCATGAACGACACCGTGGTGCTCGCCGCACCCACGGATTTCGCCAGAGATGTCCTGGAGAACAAGCTTCGTCCGCTCATCAGCCAGGCGCTCTCCCAGGAGTTCGGCCGCCCGATGCGGGTTGCGGTCATGGTCGACCCCAGCGCCGCGGGCCCCGAGTCCGGACTCACCCCCCGCCAGGACGCTTATCCCCAGGCCCAGCCGCCGGGTTATGCACAGGCCGGCGGGGACCGGCAGGGTTATGCACAGCCCGCTCCGCCCCAGCACCACGGGGGTTCCGGGCTCCAGCACCCCTATCCGGGGGGCAACCAGCCCGCGCAGCCGTCCACCGACTATCCACAGGCACAGCCGTTCTCCTACCCGTACCAGCAGGGCGAGGAGTCTCCCCAGCCGTACCTGTCCGCGGAGCCCTCGCAGACGCCCGCGCAGGGAGAGCAGAGTCCCGGATACGGCCGCGGCTACACCCCGCAGCCGCCACCGCCGCGGTCCGAGCCCGACTCGTTCGACCGCGGCGCGCCCCCCGTGCCCGCCGCGGGCGGCGCCGGTGGCGTGCAGAACAGGTGGGACGGCCGCGGGAGCCGGACGCAGGGGGAGCCGGCCCGGCTGAACCCGAAGTACACCTTCGACACCTTCGTGATCGGCTCCAGCAACCGGTTCGCGCACGCGGCGGCGGTCGCGGTGGCCGAGGCCCCGGCCAAGGCGTACAACCCCCTGTTCATCTACGGTGACTCGGGCCTGGGCAAGACCCACCTGCTGCACGCGATCGGCCACTACGCCCAGAGCCTGTACGACGGCGCGCGGGTGAGATACGTGAGCTCGGAGGAGTTCACCAACGACTTCATCAACTCCATCCGCGACCACAAGGCCGACAACTTCCGGGGTCGCTACCGGGCCGTGGACATCCTGCTGGTGGACGACATCCAGTTCCTGGAGGGCAAGGAGCAGACGCAGGAGGAGTTCTTCCACACCTTCAACACGCTGCACAACTCCAACAAGCAGATCGTCATCTCCAGCGACCGGGCGCCGAAACAGCTGGTCACGCTGGAGGACCGGCTGCGCAACCGGTTCGAGTGGGGTCTGATCACCGACGTCCAGCCGCCCGAGCTGGAGACCCGGATCGCGATCCTGCGCAAGAAGGCGATCCAGGAGGGTTTGGCCGCGCCGCCCGAGGTGCTGGAGTACATCGCCAGCCGCATCTCGACCAACATCCGCGAGCTGGAGGGCGCCCTGATCAGGGTGACCGCGTTCGCGAGCCTGAACCGGCAGTCGGTGGACCTGCAGCTCACCGAGGTCGTGCTCAAGGACCTGATCACCGAGGACGCGGGATCGGAGATAACGGTCGCCACGATCATGGCGTCCACCGCCGCCTACTTCGGGCTGTCGATCGACGACCTGTGCGGCGGGTCGCGCTCACGGGTGCTGGTGACCGCCCGCCAGATCGCCATGTACCTGTGCCGGGAGCTGACCGACATGTCGCTGCCGAAGATCGGCCAGCAGTTCGGCGGCCGCGACCACACCACGGTCATGCACGCCGACCGGAAGATCCGCTCCCTGATGGCCGAGCGCCGTTCGATCTACAACCAGGTCAACGAGCTGACGACCCGGATCAAGCAGCAGTCCCGCAATGGATGATGAGGTTTTTCACCCCGTGATGCACAGGCTGTGGAAAACCTTGTGGATCAACGGTTCGTGGGGGCCGGGGAGGCTCCGGGGCGTCGAACCATGATCATCCGGAAACCCGCTGGTCCGAACGTTGTTCGGCGCATGTGGACAACCCTGGGGAGAACTTGGGGACAACCTGGGGACAACTCGTGGATAACCTGGGGACGTCCTGTGGGGAGAGTTTTCCACAAGGACAAAACGACCTCCTACCCCGTGGATAACCTGGGGAAACCTCGTGGAAAACTTGGGGACAGAGGGCACCGAATCTGGGGACGGCCTGTGTGTACTCCGAGGTTCTCCCCAGCCCCAAGAGTTGTCCACAGTCTCCACCCACAGCCCCGGTGGATGAAAAAACAGCACTTGACCTGCGGAAACAATGGCTTTCCACAGTATCCACAGCCCCTAATACGAAGGCCACTTGTATCTCTAACTAGGAAACCCAAGAGCCATAAGAGGGGTTCCGAGGGAGCGCAGGTGCGCGACAGTGAACACTTGAACCCCAGGCACCGAGCGGATGGCGCTCGACACACAGGAGGCGGATCCACGTGATGTTCCGGGTCGACCGAGACGTGCTCGCTGAGGCGGTCGCATGGACGGCGCGCAGCCTGCCGGCGCGTCCCTCCGTGCCGGTGCTGGCCGGCATGCGTCTTGAGGTCACGGAGAACGGGCAGCTCAAGCTCTCGGGCTTCGACTACGAGGTCTCCGCCGAGGTGACCCTCGAACTGCAGACGGGCGAGGCGGGCGTGGTGCTCGTCTCCGGCAGGCTCCTCGCCGAGATCACCAGGGCGCTCCCCGCGCAGCCTGTGGATTTCGTGGTGGAGGGAGCCAAGGCGGTCGTCACCTGTGGCAGCGCCCGGTTCACACTCCTGACCATGCCTGTGGAGGACTACCCCTCCCTGCCGACCATGCCCCCCGCCGCCGGCCGGGTGGGCAGCGACGTGTTCGCCTCGGCCGTCGGCCAGGTCGCGGTGGCCGCGGGCAAGGACGACACCCTGCCGATGCTCACCGGCGTTCGCGTGGAGATCGAGGGCGACACGGTCACGCTCGCGGCGACCGACCGCTACCGCCTCGCCGTACGGGAGCTGAAGTGGCAGCCGGGCCAGCCCGACTTCTCGGCGATCGCGATGATCCCGGGCAGGACTCTCGCCGACACGGCCAAGGCCCTGGGCGGGACCGGCGCCGAGGTCGAGATCGCGATGAGCTCCGCGGGCGGCACCGGCGAGGGCATGATCGGCTTCTCCAGCGCGGGGCGCCGCACCACCACCCGGCTGCTCGACCCCGAGTTCCCCAAGTACCGCTCGCTGCTGCCGACGGAGTTCTCCGCCCGCGCGGAGCTGCCGACGGCCGCCTTCGTCGAGGCCGTCAAGCGCGTGGCCCTGGTCGCCGAGCGCAACACGCCCGTACGGCTCGCCTTCCGCGGCGACGAGGTCGTCCTGGAGGCGGGCAGCGGCGACGAGGCGCAGGCGGTCGAGGTGCTCCCCGTCGACTTCGAGGGCGACGACATCAACATCGCCTTCAACCACCAGTTCCTGCTGGAGGGGCTCGGCGCGATCGACTCCGACGTGGCCCGCCTGCAGATGACCACGTCCACCAAGCCCGCCATCCTCACCGGCGGCAAGCCCGCGGACGACGGCGGTGTTCCCGACTACCGCTACCTGATCATGCCCATCCGCCTGTCCAGCTGATGGAGGCCCCGCGACGGCCCGGCGCGGGGGATCACCCGGTGAATCCCCCGACGGGTCCCGGAAGTGATCCCGCGCCGGGAACGGCGGCGGGCGCGGGCGCGGAGACGCGCGATGGGACGGCGGGGCGGCGGGAGGAGGCGACGTGGCTCAAGGCGTGCCTGAACGGCGCCAGGAGGCCCGGCGACCACCCGGCCCTCCCCCTGACCCCCCTGGAGCTCGCTGAGGCGGCCCGTGAGGCGCGTGGGGCGGGTGCGGACGCCGTCCACCTGCATCCGCGCGACGAGGCGGGCAGCGAGTCGCTCAGCGCCGCCCACATCGGGGCGGCCGTACGCGCCGTGCGCGAGGCCTGCCCCGGCCTCCCCGTGGGGGTGAGCACCGGGCTGTGGATAACCGGCGGGGATGTGGGCGCGCGGCGCGACGCCGTCCGCGGCTGGGCCGCGCTCGCCCCCGGCGAGCTGCCGGACTTCGCCTCGGTGAACCTCTCCGAACCCGGCTTCGACGCCCTGTGGCATGATCTGCGACGGCTCGGGGTGGGGGTGGAGGCCGGGGTCTGGTCGGTGGACGACGCCGACGCGCTCGCCGCGACCGGCCTGGACTGTGTGCGGGTGCTCGTCGAGATCCTCGGCGGCCCCGCGGAAACCGCCGTCTCCCGGGCACGCGCCGTTCTGGACCGCCTCGCCGAGCTGGGCGTCCCCGGTCCGCGACTGCTTCACGGTGAAGGGGACCCCGCCTGGATTCTCCTGGACGAGGCGGGGCAGTCTGGACTCGCCACGCGCATCGGCCTGGAGGACGTCCTCCACAGCCCTGTGGGTGACCCCGTCGGCGGGAACGCCGAGTTGGTAAGGCTTGCGCGGGCACGTCTGGCGTAGGTGAATGATGAAACCCTGAAGGGGGTCTCGTATGCAGATCGGCATGGTCGGGCTGGGCAAGATGGGCGGCAACATGGCTGAGCGCCTGCGCCGCGGCGGCCACGACGTCATCGGGTACGACCGCGATCCCGCGGTCAGCGACGTCTCCGGCCTCGAGGAGCTGGTGGAGCGGCTCCAGGCGCCGCGCACCGTGTGGGTCATGGTGCCCTCCGGCGACCCGACCCGGGCCACGGTCGAGGCGCTCGGCGGCCTGCTGTCGCCCGGCGACATCCTCGTCGACGGCGGCAACTCGCACTACGTCGACGACCGGAAGCACGGCGCCGAGCTCGCCGCCAAGGGTGTCGGCTTCGTCGACTGCGGCGTGAGCGGCGGTGTCTGGGGGCTGCAGAACGGCTACGCGCTCATGGTCGGCGGAGAGAAGGCCGACGTCGAGCGGGTGATGCCGATCTTCGAGACCCTCAAGCCCGAGGGCGAGGACGGTTTCGTGCACGCCGGCACGGTCGGCGCCGGCCACTTCGCCAAGATGGTCCACAACGGCATCGAGTACGGCATGATGCAGGCCTTCGCCGAGGGCTGGGAGCTGCTCGAGGCCTCCGACATCGTGACCGACGTGGCCGGCTCCTTCAAGAGCTGGCGGCAGGGCACGGTCATCCGCTCCTGGCTGCTCGACCTGATGGTCCGCGCGCTCGACGAGGACCCGTCCCTGGCGGAGCTGGAGGGCTACGCGCAGGACTCGGGCGAGGGCCGCTGGGCGGTGCAGGCCGCCGTCGAGCACGCGGTCCCGCTGCCGGTCATCACCGCCGCCCTGTACGCCAGGTTCGCCTCCCGCCAGGACGACTCGCCGGCCATGAAGGTCGTCGCGGCCCTGCGCAACCAGTTCGGCGGCCACGCGGTCACCTCCAAGGCGGGCGCGGCCGAGAAGGGCGCCGACTCTCCCGGCGCCGACGTCACCCCCCCGGTCGAGACGGCCGGCTGACCCGCCGTCCCCTCGCGGCTCGCGCCATACCTTTTCCACAGGGCGCGAGCCGTACGGACGCGGGGTGCCCCGGTGACGGGCGGGGCCGACTAATCTTCCTGGGGTGCATGTCGCCCATCTCTCCCTGACCGACTTCCGGTCCTACGAAACCGTCGACCTCGGCATGGAGCCGGGGGTCACGGCCTTCGTCGGGCCCAACGGCATGGGAAAGACCAACCTGGTCGAGGCGCTGGGATACGTGGCGACGCAGGCCAGCCACCGGGTCGCCAACGACGGGCCGCTGGTCCGGCAGGGCGCGGCGCGGGCGATCGTCCGCTCGTCGGTGGTGCGCGACGACCGGCGCGCGCTGATCGAGCTGGAGATCAACCCGGGCAGGGCCAACCGGGCCAGGCTGAACCGCTCGCCCGTCTCCCGCCCCCGCGACGTCGTCGGCCTGCTGCGCACGGTCCTGTTCGCCCCCGAGGACCTCGCGATGGTCAAGGGCGACCCCTCCGAGCGGCGCCGGTTCCTCGACGACCTCCTGGTGGCCAGGACGCCCAGGTTCGCGGGGGTGCGCGCCGACTACGACCGGGTGCTCAAGCAGCGCGGCGCCCTGCTGCGCACCGCCGCGCAGGCCCGGCGGGGCTCCGGACGGAGCCGGAGCGCGCGGCGGGCCGAGAGCGACGCCGCGTTCGCCGAGGCCGGGGCGGGAGACCCGCTCAGCACCCTGGAGGTCTGGGACGCCCACCTGGCGACGCACGGCGCCGAGCTGCTCGCGGCCAGGCTGGAGCTGGTCGAGACGCTGCGCCCGCTGGTCGCCGCCTCGTACGCCTCGCTCGCGCCCGACTCCGCCCCCGCGGGGCTGGAGTACCGCGGCACCCTGCCCCCGGACGCCGGGACCGATCGCGCCGAGCTGGCGGAGCGGCTGCGGGCCTGCCTGCTGGAGGTCCGCGCCACCGAGCTCGAACGCGGCGTCACCCTCGTCGGCCCGCACCGCGACGACCTGTTCCTCGGTCTGGGCGAGCTGCCGGCGCGCGGCTACGCCAGCCACGGCGAGTCGTGGTCGTTCGCGCTGGCGCTCAGGCTGGCCGCCTACGACCTGCTCAGGGCCGACGGCGGCGACCCGGTCCTGATCCTGGACGACGTCTTCGCCGAGCTGGACAACAGGCGCAGGCGCCGCCTGGCCGAGATGGTCGCCCCCGCGGAGCAGGTGCTGATCACCGCCGCGGTCCCCGACGACGTGCCGGGGGAGCTGGCCGGGAGCCGTTTCGACGTGACCGAGGGGGGCGTGGCCCGTGTCCGATGACGATGGAGAGGGTGCGGGCGGCCCGGTGCCAGGACCGCGGGCCCCGGAGCCGGGACGGCGCGGCGCCGCGCGAGGTGGTCAGGAGCGGGGCGGCGAGGGCCGGGAGGCCGCGCCGAGCGGGCCGTCCGGGGCGGCACCCGCGCCGGGCGGTACCGGCGGTACGGGGGTGGACGGAGTGGCCGCCGGATCGGCGAGGAGCGCGGCCGCCAAGGGGGCCGCGCTGGCCAGGGAGAAGCTGGCCCAGGCCAAGTCGGACGCCGCCAGACGGGGGCAGCTCCCCCGCCGCGAGCCGCGGCGCAGGGCGTCGGGGGCGCGCAGGGACTCCGGTGACCCCCAGCTCTTCGGCAGGGCCATCGCCGACCTGCTGTCCGACCGCGGCTGGGAGCAGCCCGCCGCGATCGGCGGGGTTTTCGGTCGCTGGCACGAGATCGTCGGTGCCGACATGGCGGCCCACACCAAGCCGGAGACCTTCGCCGAGGGCGAGGTCGTGGTGGTCGCCGACTCCACCGCCTGGGCCACCCAGGTGCGTTTGCTGGCGAGGACGCTCGTCAGGCGATTGAATGAGGAACTCGGGGACGGAACAGTGCAAAAGGTAAAAGTTCGTGGGCCGCAGAACGGTCCCCGCTCCAGCGGCGGCCTGCGCGTCACCGGAAGTCGCGGCCCGGGCGACACGTACGGCTGATCCGAAGCCCGAAAACGGATCAGTGGCCCTTCTGGCGCGGCGGACCCCGTCCCCGTAGGGGGATGTTCAAGGCGATGATCGTCGCGCGACAGGCCATTCCAGAGGCCGTCAATGCCACATGATGTGCTCTGAGCCGCTAGAATGAAATCGAATTCCGGACACGTCCGTTTGCGTGTCACCCCCGGCGCGCATGCCGGTTCCCCTGGGTGAACGCATCGGGGCATTCACGACGGTGACGGGCACGGCGGGGCTACATGTTGTCTCCCTGCCGCGTGTCCGCGGCAGGAGGATTTCGCACTTGTCCTACGACGCTAGCTCAATCACCGTTCTCGAAGGGCTCGAGGCGGTCCGTAAGCGCCCCGGCATGTACATCGGCTCCACCGGCGAGCGCGGTCTGCACCACCTCGTCTACGAGGTCGTGGACAACTCCGTCGACGAGGCGCTGGCGGGACACGCCGACCGGATCGAGGTCACCCTGCTCGCCGACAACGGCGTGCGGGTCGTCGACAACGGCCGTGGCATCCCCGTCGGGAACGTCCCCGGCGAGAACCGTCCCGCGGTCGAGGTCGTCCTGACCGTGCTGCACGCGGGCGGCAAGTTCGACGACAAGTCGTACGCGGTCTCCGGCGGCCTGCACGGCGTGGGCGTCTCCGTCGTCAACGCGCTGTCCAGCAAGCTCGACGTGGAGATCCGCACCGAGGGACACCACTGGCGCCAGAGTTACGTCGAGTCCAGGCCCACCGCCCCGCTGGCCAAGGGCGAGAAGACCGACGAGACCGGCACCTCGATCACCTTCTGGGCCGACGAGACCATCTTCGAGACCACGACCTGGCACTTCGAGACCCTCGCGCGCCGCTTCCAGGAGATGGCCTTCCTCAACAAGGGCCTGACGATCTCCATCAGGGACGAGCGCCCCGACTTCGCCGAGGGCGACGAGGGCGAGCCCAGGGAGGCCACCTTCCACTACGAGGGCGGCCTGTCCGACTTCGTCAAGCACCTCAACTCCAAGAAGGAGCCGGCCCACCTCTCGGTGATCGACTTCGAGGAGCAGGGCGAGGGCATCGCCGTCGAGATCGCGATGCAGTGGAACAACTCCTACAGCGAGTCCGTCTACACCTTCGCCAACACGATCAACACGGCCGAGGGCGGCACCCACGAGGAGGGCTTCCGCGCGGCGCTGACGTCCATCGTCAACCGCTACGCGCGCGAGCAGAAGTTCCTCAAGGAGGGCAAGGACGACAACCTCGCCGGAGAGGACATCCGCGAGGGCCTCACCGCGATCATCTCGGTGAAGCTGACCGACCCGCAGTTCGAGGGCCAGACCAAGACCAAGCTGGGCAACACCGAGGCCAAGTCGTTCGTCCAGAAGGCCTGCAACGACCACCTGCGCGACTGGTTCGAGCGCAACCCCGGCGAGGCCAAGGACATCATCACGAAGTCCCTGCAGGCCTCCCGCGCCCGCCTCGCGGCCCGCCAGGCCCGCGACCTGACCCGGCGCAAGTCGCTGCTGGAGTCGGGCTCGGGGCTACCGGGCAAGCTGGCCGACTGCCAGTGGAGCGACCCGGAGAAGTGCGAGCTGTACATCGTCGAGGGTGACTCGGCGGGCGGCTCCGCCAAGGGCGGCCGCGACTCCAAGTTCCAGGCGATCCTCCCGATCCGAGGCAAGATCCTCAACGTCGAGAAGGCCCGGATCGACAAGGTCCTGCAGAACAACGAGGTCCAGGCGCTGATCACCGCCATGGGCACGGGCGTGCACGACGAGTTCGACATCGCCAAGCTCCGCTACCACAAGCTCATCCTGATGGCGGACGCCGACGTCGACGGCCAGCACATCACCACGCTGCTGCTGACCCTGCTGTTCCGTTTCATGCGTCCCCTGATCGAGGCCGGGCACGTCTACCTCTCCCAGCCGCCCCTGTACAAGATCAAGTGGGACCGGAAGGGCGAGGACGCCTCCTACGCCTACTCCGACCGCGAGCGTGACGTGGTCATCCAGGCCGGCATCGACGCGGGCAAGCCCGACCCCCGGCCGCGCGACAACGTGCAGCGCTTCAAGGGACTGGGCGAGATGAACGCCAACCAGCTCTGGGACACGACCATGAACCCCGACACCCGCCTTCTCCTCCAGGTCACCCTCGACGACGCGGCCCAGGCCGACGAGCTGTTCAGCGTGCTCATGGGTGAGGACGTCGAAGCCCGCCGTTCCTTCATCATCAGGAACGCCAGGGACGTCCGTTTCCTCGACGTGTAGCGGTAGCCGTACCAGAAAAGGATCTTGACCTGTGACGGAAGTCAACACTCCGCCCGGCCCTCCGACCGACCGCGTCGAGCCGGTCGACATCCAGTCCGAGATGCAGCGCAGCTACATGGACTACGCGATGTCGGTCATCGTCTCGCGCGCGCTGCCGGACGTCCGTGACGGCCTCAAGCCGGTGCACCGCCGCGTGCTGTACGCCATGTACGACGGCGGCTACCGGCCCGACCGCGGCTACTTCAAGTGCTCCCGCGTCGTCGGCGACGTCATGGGCTCCTACCACCCGCACGGCGACACGTCGATCTACGCCACCGTGGTGCGGATGGCCCAGCCCTGGTCGCTGCGCTACACGCTGGTCGACGGGCAGGGCAACTTCGGCTCGCCGGGCAACGACCCGCCGGCGGCGATGCGCTACACCGAGTGCAAGCTCGCGCCCATCGCGATGGAGATGCTGCGCGACATCGACAAGGACACCGTCGATCTCGTCCCCAACTACGACGGGCGCTCCCAGGAGCCCCTCGTCCTGCCCTCGCGCTTCCCCAACCTGCTGGTCAACGGGGCGGCGGGCATCGCGGTCGGCATGGCCACCAACATCCCGCCGCACAACCTGCGGGAGGTGGCCGGCGGCATCGCCTGGTGCCTGCAGAACCCCGACGCCGACGACGAGGAGCTCCTCGAGGCGCTGATCTCCCGGATCAAGGGGCCCGACTTCCCCACCGGCGCGCTGATCGTCGGCCGCCGCGGCATCGACGACGCGTACCGCACCGGGCGCGGCTCGATCACCATGCGGGCGATCGTCGAGGTCGAGGAGGACGCCAAGGGCCGCCAGTGCCTGGTCGTCACCGAGCTCCCGTACCAGGTCAACCCGGACAACCTCGCGCTGACCATCGCCGAGGCGGTCAAGGACGGCAGGATCAGCGGCATCGCCGACGTCCGCGACGAGAGCTCCTCGCGCGTCGGCCAGCGCCTGGTGATCGTGCTCAAGCGCGACGCGGTCGCCAAGGTCGTGCTGAACAACCTCTTCAAGCACACCCAGCTGCAGACCACCTTCGGCGCCAACATGCTGGCCCTGGTCGACGGCGTGCCGAGGACGCTCAGGCTCGACCAGTTCGTCCGCCACTACGTGGCGCACCAGATCGAGGTCGTGGTCCGCAGGACCCGATACCTGCTGCGCAAGGCCGAGGAGCGGGCGCACATCCTGCGCGCGCTGCTCAAGGCCCTGGAGCGGATGGACGAGGTCATCGCCCTGATCCGCCAGTCGCCCTCGGCGTCCGCGGCGCAGGGCGGCCTGATGACGCTGCTGGAGATCGACGAGATCCAGGCGCAGGCCATCCTCGACATGCAGCTGCGCAAGCTGGCCGCCCTGGAGCGCCAGCAGATCACCGACGAGCACGACTCGCTGATGGCGCAGATCACCGAGTACCAGACGATCCTCGCCTCGCCCGAGCGGCAGCGCACGATCGTCCAGGACGAGCTCTCCGAGCTCACCGCGCGCTACGGCGACGAGCGCAAGACCGAGATCATCGCCTACGAGGGCGACATGTCGATCGAGGACCTCCTCGCCGAGGAGGACATGGTCGTCACGATCACCCGCGGCGGCTACGCCAAGCGAACCAACACGGATCTTTACCGGGCGCAGAAGCGCGGCGGCAAGGGCGTGCGGGGCGCGCAGCTGCGCCAGGACGACATCGTCGACCACTTCTTCGTCACCACGACGCACCACTGGCTGCTGTTCTTCACGAACAAGGGCCGCGTCTACCGGGTCAAGGCGTACGAGCTGCCCGACTCCGGCCGCGACGCGCGCGGGCAGCACCTGGCGAACCTGCTGGCCATGCAGCCGGACGAGGTCGTGATGGAGGTCCTCGACCTGCGCGACTACGAGGTCGCCCCGTACCTCGTGCTGGCCACCCGCAGCGGCCTGGTGAAGAAGACGCGCCTTTCCGAGTACGACTCGCCGCGCACGGGTGGTCTCATCGCGATCAATTTGCGAGAAGATGACGAGGTGATCGCCGCCAGGCTGGTGTCGGAGGACGACGACCTCCTCCTCGTCTCGCGTGGCGCCCAGTCCATCCGCTTCACGGCCTCCGACGAGGCCATGCGTCCGATGGGCAGGGCGACCAGCGGTGTGATCGGCATGCGTTTCCTCGACGGTGACGAGCTCCTGGCGATGAACCGGATCGCCGACGGCGACAACGTGCTCATCGCGACCGAGGGTGGATACGCCAAGCGCACTCCCGTGGATCAGTACCCTCTTCAGGGAAGGGGCGGAAAGGGAGTCCTGACCGCCAAGATCGTCAGCGCTCGTGGCAAGCTGGTTGGCGCGGTCATGGTCAGACCCGAGGACGAGGTTTTCGCGATCACGTCCGCCGGAGGGGTTATCCGGACGAGTGCCGGGGAGATCAAGCAGTCTGGCCGCCAGACGATGGGGGTTCGGCTGATGAATCTGGCGGAGGGGGACAGCGTCGTGGCGCTGGCCCGTAATGCGGAGGCGCTGGAGGCCGGGGAGAACCTGGCGACCGAGGAAGATGCCGAGTCGCAGGTGGAGACCGGCGAGAACGGGGAAGGGGAGAATCCGTGAGTGCTCAGGGCAAACCGAGATCGCGCCCCGCCACCTCGTCGACACGCGATCAGGCGACGGAGAAGATGGACAAGACCGCTGGAACGAAGGACGTCGAGGCGGCCTCGTCACCGGTTAACGGTAGCGCGCCCGCGCCGGAAACCGATGAATCGGTATCCGACGATCGCAAGGGCAGGAAAAAAGTGACGACAGAGGACGGCAAGCAGGCCGACACCACGGTGCGGATCCGTCCAAGCGGATCCCCACCACCCTCGGCGCCATCGCTGCAGTCGCCCACGCCGCCTCCGCCGCAGAATTCACCTCCGCAGGGAGGGCAGCAGGGTCGTTCCCCTGTCGCCCCGCCCGCGCCGCCGCCCGGGGGACAGCAGGGCCGTTCCCCGGCCGGACAGCAGAACAACCGCGCCCCGTGGTCGCCCGGCAGCCTGTCGTCGCCCCAGGCCCCTGAGGCGTCCGGCAAGAAGGCCCCGGAAGTCGGCGGCCCCAGGTCGCCCCGCAAGGCGCATCTGGTGCTGCGCAGGGTCGAGCCGTGGTCGGCGATGAAGTTCAGCTTCGTCGTGTCGCTGGTCTGCTTCGTGGTGCTGTTCATCGCGGTCGCGGTGCTCTACATGGTGCTGTCCGGCCTCGGGGTCTTCGAGAACATCATCCAGACGGTCACCCAGCTGACGACGGCCGACGGCAAGGCCACCAGCGGCGTCGACATCGCCTCCTGGTTCGAGCCGGTCCGCATCCTCGGCTACACCGCCCTGATCGGCGCGGTGAACGTCGTGCTGATCACCGCCCTCGCCACCCTCGGTGCGGTGATCTACAACGTCGCCTCCGACCTGGTCGGCGGCGTGGAGGTCACCTTCAGCGAGGCCGAGTAGCCGGCCCGTCGCGTGTTCCCGCCATGTTCCCGCCCGTTCGCGGCCGGGGACATGGCGCGAGCAGGCACCGAAACAGGGTAAGCTTTTCCCTGTTCGAGCGAACGGGTTCGCCTCCACCAAACGGATGCGAGACCGTTCGTCTGTGTGATGAGGGGCTATAGCTCAGACGGTTAGAGCGCTTCCCTGATAAGGAAGAGGTCCCAGGTTCAAGTCCTGGTAGCCCCACCAGCGAAAACGCCCCGAAGCGATCATGCTCCGGGGCGTTTTGCTGCAACGGGTACTGCAACGGCCTCATTCGAACAGTTCGTTGACTTTCTTGATGGCGTCTTGGCGGCTCTCGCCGTCCCCATGTGTGTAGATCTCCATCGTGACCGAAATACGGCTGTGCCCGAGAATCTCCATCGCGTCACGCGGCGCGACACCTAGTTTCTTGAGCAGCGACGCGGCCGTGTGCCGCAGGTCGTGAACCCGGGTCAGCCGCAGCTTGTTCGCCTCCACGATCCGGGCGAAGGACCGGGCGAGATTGCGCGGCTCGATCGGCCGGCCCGACTTGGTTGTGAACACAAGCCCGGTGTCCACCCAGTCCTCGCCCGCTTCCTCCTGGCGGATCTTCCGCCCGCCCCGCTGGATCTCCAAGGCTTCACGGACGACACCGAGGAGAGGCAGCGAGCGGTTTCCTGCCCTGGTCTTCACCGGCCCATGGTGCAGCTCCTTACCGACACGGACGAGTTGGCGGCGGATGTTGACGTGTCCCTCGTCGAAGTCCACATCTACCCAGCGAAGCCCCAGGACTTCACCCCGGCGCAGGCCGTACAGCAGCAGAAGCACGAAGGCCGGATACAGCGGATCGAAGCGCGCGACCCGAAGGAAGGCCCTTGCCTCGTCGGCTGTCCAGGGCTGATTACGCTGGGAGTCGATTGCCGGAAGAGTCGCCAGACGTGCGACATTGCGGGAGATGATCTCTTCCCGCATCGCCCGAGTCAGGGCCGCGCTGAGGACGTTCCGCATCACATGGACGGTCCCGATCGCATGCTCCTCCCCATTGATCTTGCCGTTGAGGAACGTCTGGACTTCCGCGACGGTCAGCCTGTCGAGCTTCTTCCGGCCGAGCCCCGGCTTGAGGTAGAGACGGACGATCGTCTCGTACTTGGCGTAAGTGGTCTTGCGGATCGAGTGACGGGCAACGTCGTTGAGCCAGTAGTCAAGGCGGCGGCGCGCCGCGCCGCCGCACGGCCCGCCGCCCGAACGCCGCCCGAGCGTGCGGCGTGGGCGCCGGTCTCGGACGGCGGCGGAACCACGGGCCGCCCGCCGCACTACCCGCACGCCGCACTCGACTCTCAGCCGCCGCACCGGGGCCGCACCGCCGCCCCTCACAGACATCCGATGGCCGTAAGGCGTCAAGCTGCGGCCGTGAGTCGGACTCCGAAGACTGCTGATTCGTCGTAGAGCTCGCCGTTTTGAAGGCAGCGGAACGGACAACCAAGCATGCGGTTGAAAGTATGGCGAAGGGCGCTGGTATACCTGTCTCCGACTTTGCGACGATGCTCTCCCTAAGCCTTCAGCAGGGGCTGATGACTGTTCACCCCCGGGCCACAGCCCGTATTCCCCATCAGCTCTGAGCTGCGGTTTCAGAAACGGGACCACTCTCTGTCGGGTACGTAGTCCCACGTGACCTCTGCCCGTTCTTGGAGGAAGACCGGCCGGCTGAGAACGACATCGCCCGCCCGCTGGGCGCGGATAATTAACCCGAGGTCCGCCAACTCCGGATCTGCCGCGTGTGTGTAACGCATCTCCAGCCCGTGCCTTTTCGCGTAATCCCACGCCCACTGCTCCACCTCAGAGGGCACACGTCCGACCAGCGCCGCGTCGGCCAGCGTGACCTGTGGGCCGTTGTGCGCGTCGATCGCAACGCAGTACAGCAGCCCGTCCGCGTAGTAGGTTGTCACGCCTATGTAAGTGAACGGAATCTCAGAGGACGCTCGCAGGCTCGGAAAGACGTCGGAGACGCCTGGTCGGTCTGGGTCCAGCGCCTCGACCACCTCGTCGCAACTCATCCCAAACCGGAGCGGTCCCACGCTGGCCAACGGGATGAAGTTCCAGTGATCACGCTCCTCGTCGCTTTTAACGTCCCAAACGCCCATGACCCGACGCCCCCTAACCCCTTATCCGCCTTGCTGTCGGCAGGCAGATTATCCGGTGACAGCGACCACTTAGGGAGCTGCCGGAATCGTTCGCCTCTGGCAAAGGGCTCCGCCGCCCACGGCCTTAGCGCCGACGCCGGTTGCGCCCTTCGTAGGGGCGATGAAGACCCAGAGTAAAGCCACACCTCAAGGGTCTTCTCATGGAGGCGATCCGGCGGGATTTTGCACTGAACCTTCGGTAGTGCAGAAAACCCTGGGGGTCTGCTGCAAATCCATCCGGTCACCCATCATGCCATCGACCCCGGCAGTGCCATCGAACCCAAAACCCGGTAGTGGACCAGTGCGGCCCTGGCGATCGCCCGAGGATGGCTGATCTTTGTGCGTGGCTGGGGACGATCGACGGTCTAGGGCTTCGTGCCTCAGCCCCAGTCCACCGAGTAACGGAGCTGAGGACTGTGCCCGGCGTGCCCGTCACG
This sequence comes from Streptosporangium sp. LJ11, assembly GCF_051918945.1. NCBI lineage: Bacteria > Bacillati > Actinomycetota > Actinomycetes > Streptosporangiales > Streptosporangiaceae > Streptosporangium > Streptosporangium sp. LJ11. The sequence goes on along the minus strand of NZ_JBPXMB010000015.1, from coordinate 173,382 downwards.
TGCCCGTAAGGAGGGGAAGCGGCGGGGAGCCGAGGGGAAGCCGATACCGCCTTTGAGATGCGTCGAGGCAGGACAAGCGATCATGCGCCGCAGTCTTCCAAACTGGTGGTCAGGGGTTCATTTCCCTTCTACGTGCACCTACGGCATTTCGCTGGCTCTGGTCGCGGGATTGACTGGAACTCCTGCTCATTAGGCGAACGTCCGTGGTCGGTTAGAGCTTTGCGGCTGTCTCGATGGCGAGTTGGAGAAGTTCGGCACGCACGTTGGCCATGGTCCATCCGCGGTGGTCCCAGGCTTCACCGCTGAGGTCGTCTCCGGCGTAGAGGTATTGAACGAAACGCACATCCCGGAACTGGGCGACGGCTAGGAAAGCTGCGGTCTCCATCTCGACGGTGACGCAGCCTTCGTCTCGCCGGGCGTGAACCCGGGCCGAAGTTTCCCTGAAGGGAGCATCCGTGGTCCAGGTCGTGCCGGTAGTGCACGGGATTCCGCGTTCAGCGAGGGTAGCCACGGCCGTGTCCACCATTGACGGGTCGGCCCGAATGACCCGCGCGGGTGGAGCGTAGTGATAGGAGGTGCCTTCATCTCGCACGGCGGCTTCTGGGACAACGATATGACCGAGGGCGAGGCCTGGCTGGATGGCCCCCGCACCGCCACAGGCGACGAAGGATCGGCCGCCGGCAGCGATCGCTTTCTCGAAGTGCTGAACAGCCAACGGTGCACCAACGCCTGGGTGAAAGACGGCTACAGGGATCTCATCGTGGATCAATTGATAGATCTCGTGGCCCCCGAGCTCGCGGGAGAATTCACCGATGTGTCGCCCTCCGTGGGTGTCTACCAGGCCAGCGACCACCTCGGGGAAAAAGCACATCACGACCCGCTCCGGCAGTGGTTCGGTCAACGCTGGAGGAGTCGGGGTGATCAGAGCGTTGCTGCTGGGGTCGAACTCCATCAGCGGAAGATCCACGTCGCAATCCTTCCTCATGGCTACGGGAGTGCGCCAGGCTATACATGACGCAGATCCGATAGGACATGGATCAGGGAGATGGGGCAGTACTGCAACGAGTACTGCAACAGCCCCTCACAACGGCTCACGACCACACCCGCCTAGCACCATTCGGGAGCAGGTCGTAAGCCCCTGACCATGGCCGGGATGGTCCTGATAAGGAAGAGGTCCCAGGGTTCAAGTCCTGGTAGCCCCACCCAGCTCAGAGGCCATTTCCCGGCAGGGAAGTGGCCTTTTTCGATCTTCCGAGTGACTACGCTCCCTTGACTTCAATGGGGAAGATCATGTCCATCGCCTCGGCCCCATCGAGCAGCACCGGCCGGAGTTGCTTGCGGTAGACCTTCTCCGTCACCACGGTGCCCTTGTGACCGACCAGGCGGGAGATGTTCTCCAGGGCCATGCCGGAGTCCGACAGCAGCGAGACGAAGCTGTGCCGCATCTCCCGAGGAGTCCACTCGTCCTCGTTGAGATCGGTCCTCTTGAGGATCACCCGAAAGGCCCGGCGGACGTTGGCCGCGTCCAGCTCGGTCCCGTGCTTGCTCGCGAAGACGAGATCGTTTTCCTGCCACAGGTCGCCTGCCTTCTCCCGTGCAAGCGCCTGCCGCTCGCGATGCCCGTGCAGCGCGTCCACGCACAGCCTGGGGAGAGCGAGCGTTCGCCGGGACTTCTCGGTCTTGGTGTCTCCCCCGACTCGTACCGAGCGCCACACCATGATCGACGGTGGGAGCGGGGGATCCGCGTCCGGCTGGCCGTCCAGGTCCACATGCGCCCAGGTGAGTGCTTGTAACTCCTCGGTCCTGGCGCCGATGAGCAGCGACACCACGACGTAGGCGTACAGGATCGCCCCCTCGGCGGCCTTGAGCACCGACGCCGCCTGGTCGAGCGTCAGTGACTTCGAGCAGCCTGGTCGTGGGAGTGTCCGCCGTGGTCGTCGACGACGAGGGACGCATCCTCATGCAGCGGCGCACCGACAACGGGCTGTGGGCGCTGCCCGGCGGCGGGATGGACCTCACCGAGTCGGTGCCCCAGGCGGCCGTACGGGAGGTGAAGGAGGAGACCGGCTACGACGTCGAGGTGACCGGCATGGTCGGCCTCTACACCGACGCCCGACACATCATCGCGTACAGCGATGGGGAGGTACGCCGCCAGTTCAACGTCTGTCTGACGGCCCGCGTCGTCGGCGGAGCGCTCGCGATCAGTGACGAGTCGACCGACGTCCGCTGGGTCAGCAGGGAAGAGGTTGACACGCTGTCGATGCACGACACCCAGCGACTCCGGATCGGGCACTTTCTCGATGGGGCGGCCTCGCCGTACATCGGCTGAAAAGGACGGAAGAAGATCCAGCATGAGAGCAGAGATGAGGTTCCGCAACACCGGTACCACCGTGGGATGACTGGGCGGTGTTCCCTGACTCTCGTGCCTTAGATTCCGTGGCTGGCCGCGTCCGGCGTCAGCGCGAGCACGCCGGTTCCCCTGACCTCTGTCTCGCGCGTCAAGGTAAACGGGCTGACGCCGTACGCGGCGGCGATCTCGGGGGCCAGGTGGAAGGCGGCCCATGTCCATTCCTCGATCTGTTCACTGCTTGCGGCTTGCAGGTCTCCGTCGGCCGGAAGCCCCAGTTCCGAGCGCCGTGCCCGTTCCTGGGGCAGCGGCTCGCCGAGGGTGAGCAGTGCGTCATCGAGCTCGCCGGTTGCCGCGTACCGGCGTACGACGCTGCCGTGTTCGGCTACCAGCCATGCCGAGCCGTCTCCTTGCGCGCCGTAGTAGTAGGCCTGGGCCCTTCCGTAGCGGGCACTGAGCGCCTCGCACAATCTGAGCACGTCCTCTTGGCGTTCGCTGTCGCAAGGATCGCACCAGGCTCCGATGACCAGGGTCCAGCCGTCCACTTCAGGGGTGACAAAGACCCGCGACAGGTGACGGCGGTCATCCAGGTCACCGTGCGCATCGGTGTCGATCACTTCTTGGGCCTCGGTGAACGTGATCGGTCTGGGCGATGACAGGCCTAGGACTTCCATGACGCCCGCCTGATCGCCGGTGGGGATCGCGATCCAGTGGTTCCAGCACGTCGACACCGGCTCAGGCCAGTCCTTCATCTCTGCCCGCACGGGCCCACTATGCCAGGTCTTCCAAAGCGACCGGGGCGGAGGTTGAATCTCAAGATGAGTGACCAACTGGGTGACAACGGCCACGGACGAGGCTGGACGTCGGTGGATCACCGTGGACTGTACGCCCAGGTGGGAGCGGGTGTAACTCATGGTCCCGCCCCCGCCCGTCTTGCCTGATAAGGAAGAGGTCCCAGGTTCAAGTCCTGGTAGCCCCACTTCGACGAACGCCCCGAAGTGATCATTCTTCGGGGCTTTTTGCTGCAACGGCCTCATGCGAACAGTCCGTTGACCTTCTTGAGGGCGTCCTGGCGACTCTCGCCGTCCCCATGTGTGTAGATCTCCATCGTGACCGAGACGCGGCTGTGCCCGAGGATTTCCATCGCGTCACGCGGCGCGACGCCAGGTTTCTTGGGCAGCGACCTGGCGGTATGAGGACGAAGTTCTCCTGCGGTGCATCGATATCGAGGCACGCGACGAATGGATGGTCGCGCTCAGGTGGCACCAAGCGACTGTCGACCGGATCTGCCGGGGTGACGAGGGGGCGATCACGGTCACTCACGACCGGTCAAAGGCCCGGAGCAGCCGTCTCACCTGCCGTACTCGATGCACTTCCCAAGCTGACGACACCGCGACGAGCCTTCGCCTGGCTCGCGTCGAATGGCGAGCCGAAACGCGCCAGGCAGTGCCAGACCTTTTTGAGTGCCTGCGGGTCATAGCGGCCCGTGCGGGCCGCATCTCCGATGATCCGCGGGTCCAGGTGACCGTCCACGGCGATCTCCGTACCCAGATCGACATATTCCTGCCCGCGGTAATCCGGGTAGCGTCGCAGTTGATCAATGGCCAGCCGAAACCCGGCGTGCCATTCAACGGGGCATGGAAGCCGTTGAGCCGCGGCTTGCACGGCCGTTCCGCGATAACTCGGATCCAGGACCAGGGCTTCCACGTCACGGTCGAGCCTGACCGATCCGTGTACCTGCGCCTCGACATAGTCGTCCAGGGCGTCCGAATCATCGGCATCGGCCAACTCGATGAGTGCCATGCGAGACACGACGCCGAAGGCCGACGGTTCGAAGAAACTGTCCGGATAACAGAACGTGGCTCGTGAAAGGGCCTCTTCGGTCAGCCTGAAGTGGGCGGATCCGAACCTCGGCGCCGCACCGATGGGCTTGCCGCGGAAATTCAGTGCGCCGTAGACAGGGCGATCGTGAGCGGGTGCGTGGTCGTATGCGCCGCCGAAGATCCGACTCTCCCAGCGCCACCGGTCCCCGCCTGGATGAGCGGTCAGACCGCCATTGCTCGTGCCCGTGACGAACTGCGAGTGGTAGAGGCCGTCGTCCGCGAGTCCGAGCAGAATCAGCCGGCCACCCACCAGCCGGTCCGGATGGAAGTTCAGGGTCACACGCATGTGGGGGTCAAGTGGTCCACCTGACGACAGGGCTGTGACATGGCGGAGGGCTCGCTCTTGCGGCGACCCGGACGTGTCAGCGCTCACCCGTAGCGCACCTCCGCACCGGTTCCCAGGGTGTGATCGCGCCTTGCGGGGCTCGTCCAAGCGCGTGGTGTGATCATACTTAAGAGTCGGCGCGCGGCCACGCCGACGGTACCCGGGTCTTGGGCTTTGACCGGAGGGCTGGAACGGCGGGTGCGGTCCACTTCCGGCTCGTGGTGGCACCGGGGGCGGCCCGCTTGGAAACGATGGGTCGGTTGTCAGCCGAAGACGACGACCTGGCGGCCGATCACGTCGCCTCGGGCCAGCGCGTCGAGCCTGTCGTTGAGGTCGTCGAGCTCGATCGGTGTGACGGTGTGCTTGATCCGGCCCTGGCCGGCCAAGGCGAGGACCTCGGTGAGGTCGTTGTGGTTGCCCCAGAAGGACCCGGAGAAGGTTCTCTCGCCGGAGACGAACGGGAATATCGGGAATTCGACGCGCCGGCCCATCAGGCCCACCGACACGAGGCTTCCTTCGGGGGCCAGGAGCGCGGCGTTGAGCTCGAGTGACGGTGAGGCTCCGGAGCAGTCCAGGGCGCCGTCGATCTCGCCGCGGCCGGTCAGCTCCACCAGTTCGGCCCGTACCTGGTCGGGTACCTTGCCCCGGGTGTTGATCGCGTGGTCGGCGCCGTTGTGCTCGGCCACCGCGAGTTTGTCGTCGCTGCGGCCGAAGGCGACCACGGTGGCTCCGTCGCCGAGCAGCCGGGCGTACTGCACGCCGTAGCTTCCGAGCCCGCCGATGCCGCTGACGGCCACCGTGCGTCCCGGTCCGAGCCTTCCGGTGGCGCGGAGCTTCTTCATCCCGCGGTAGGGGGTCAGTCCGGCGTCCACCAGCGGCGCGAGGTACTCGGGCTTCAGGCCCGCGTTCGCGTCGACGCGGATGAGATGGCGGCTGGGAGCGGTGACGTACTCGGCGAAGCCTCCGGGTGGTCCGAAGCCGATCCACCCCCCGCTGCCGGTGCACAGTTGCTCGTTGCCTTCGTGACACTGCCGGCAGGTCCCGTCGCCCCAGGCGGGGTTCACGACCACCAGATCCCCCTCTGACAGGCCGGCCGAAGCGGGAACGTCCGCGCCGAGCCGAGCGACCTCGCCCGCTATCTCGTGGCCGGGAATGTAGGGGAACTCCAGATCGAGCGGGAAGTAGCCGTCGACGAGCTGGAAGTCGCTGCGGCACATCCCCGTGGCCCGGACTTTGATGAGAACCTCGTTCGGGCCCGGTTCGGGAACCGGAACCTCGTCGATCTGCAGTGGCTGCTTGTAGCCGTGCATCCGCGCTGCGCGCATGGTGACGCCTCCCGCATTCTGTTCAGATCAGATGGCCGTAAAGGCATGCGTACACCCTCAAAGTGGCGTTAAACACCATGAAACAGACAAAAAGGCGGGCAATCCTGGTTTGCCTTCATGCCGGCGGCGACCGTCGGGTCATGCACGCCTGTGCAGACGAGGGGAAGGCATTACCTCGCCGTGGCGCTCTGCCTTTGCCGCGTCACTAGGCTGAAATGGCCGAAAGGAGCCGAAAGGAGCAAGGCGGTGAACCTCAACGACCCCTTCGCCCGCCTGCCCGAGGTGCCCTCCTTCACCGTCACCAGCACCACGCTGACCGACGGCGCACCCTGGCCCGCCGAGCAGATGCACGCCGGCGTCCCGGGCGGCAGGGACGTCTCTCCGCAGCTGTCATGGAGCGGCGCACCCGAGGGGACGAAGAGCTATGCCGTGACGGTGCTGGACCCGGACGCGCCGACCGGCTCCGGGTTCTGGCACTGGGCCGTCGCCGACATCCCCGCCACCACGCTCGATCTGCCCGAAGGCGCGGGGGACGAGACCGGCTCGGGCCTTCCCGAGGGCGCCTACCAGCTGCCCAACGACACCCGCGCGGCGCGTTTCATGGGCGCGGCCCCGATGGCGGGAGGCGGCCAGGACCGCTACTTCATCGTGGTGCACGCCCTCGACGTCGAGACCATCGGTGTCCCGGCCGACGCCACTCCCGGCTGGCTGGGCTGGATCATCGCGAGCCACATCCTCGGCCGCGCCGTCCTGGTCGCCACCGCCGAGATCCCCGCCTGACCCGCGAGGCCGGCGGCCGGCGAACCCCTCATGTGACCTCGATCACAGCCGTACATAGGATGGTTCCTATAACGGGGGAGGCGATTGTCCGATGGCGAGGCTCCTTTTCGTGATCACGGGGACGGCGTACTGGACGCTCAAGGACGGCACCAGGCACGCGACGGGATACTGGGCCGAGGAGTTCGCGGCCCCCTACAAGGCGCTCACCGACGCCGGCCACCAGATCGTGGTCGCCACGCCCAACGGGGTGGTGCCGTACGTGGACATGATGAGCCTGCGCCCCGAGATGGCCGGAGGCGCGCAGGCGGCGATCGATCTGGAAGAGATCATCCGCTCCGCGGAGGTGATGCGGCGACCGATCGAGCTGGCGGACGCCCGCCTGGACGACTACGACGCCGTCTACCTCCCCGGCGGCCACGGCCCCATGGAAGACCTGTGCGCCGACGCGGACGCCGGCCGCTTGCTGACCGCGGCGCTGGCCTCCGGCAAGCCCCTCGCCATCGTCTGCCACGCCCCGGCCGCGATGCTGGCGACCAGGATCCACGGCGTGTCGCCCTTCGCCGGCTACCGCGTCACCGCGTTCACCAACGAGGAGGAGAACGCGGTCGGGCTCGCCCCCAGAGCCCGCTGGTTGCTGGAGGACGAGCTCATCGAGCTCGGGGTCGACTTCACCAAGGGCGACATGTGGAAGCCCTACACGGTGGCCGACCGCAACCTGCTCACCGGGCAGAACCCCGCCTCGGCGGCCGAACTGGCCGGACGCCTGCTCGAAGTCCTCTAGAGGGTGGTTCGTGGCCGCAGCTCATGCCGCGTCCGAGGCGGCACGGTCAGGAGGCGTCGTCCATCCGGGCGATCAGGCTCTTGGGCCGCATGCCGGTCCGGTCGGTCTCGATGTGCTCGAGGCGGCTCGCCCGGCCGGCTTCGCCGTGGACGAAGGAGAAGGCGGAGTCACGGCCGGGGCGAGAACGCCGGCCGCGAGCTCCCACCGTCCATGCTCTCGTCCACGCGTCAGGTACGGGCGGCGAGCCGGGCGTCGGCCTCCCGCTGCAGGTCGTCCAGGTTGCCGAGGTCCGCGGGCGGCACGGCGTCCGGCAGTTGTTCCTCCATGAAGCGCAGCCGGCGGTCGCGCCAGCCGTAGACCACCCAGATCAGCTGCAGCAGGCCGCTGAGGACGACCAGCAGCGCCAGGCCACGGCCCGGCCCTGTGCCGATCACGGAGCCGACCGTGCCGGCGAGGGCCCCGCCGGGTTCGAGCAGCGGCTGGACGTAACGCTCGGCCAGGGGCCCCATGACCAGATAACCGAGCGGCATCGTCATCATCATCGTCATCATGAAAAGGGACAGCACCCGGCCCTGCAGTTCCAGCCCGACCTTCGCCTGCACCAGGGCCAGCCAGTGTCCCTCGGCGATCGAGTCGCAGAACCAGATGGTGAACAGGCCGATCACGGGAAGGTACGGGCTCTCGATACCGGTGACGAACATTCCCACGCCGGACACGCCCAGGGCGATGATCAGTCCGGTGGTCCTGCGGGGAGTGCCGCCCCACAGGCCCATGGCCAGGCTGCCGCACAGAGCTCCCAGACCGCCCGCCGCCAGCGCCACACCGAGCATTCCGGTGGATCGTTCGGTCAGCAGCATCGGGACGATGACAGAGAAACCGATCATGTAAAGGACGTGATGGACGACGAAGAAACGCATCGCGCGGAGGAGGGGCGGTCGCTGGACGATGTAACGCCAGCCATTCGTGATCTCCTTGAGGAAGCTTTCGTCGCGGTGGCGGAAGAGCATGTCGGGAAACCGGACCGCGAGCAGGGTCGAGGCGCCCACGAGGAAGCTGAGCACGTCCAGCGCAACGACGCCCTCGATGCCGATGACCCCGATCAGGCCGGCGCCGATCATCGGTGCGACCACCGTTCCCAAGCCCATGCCGAGATGGGTGATCCCGTTGGCGTGGCCCAGGTAGCGTTTCGGCACCAACTGCGCCACCGCGGCCACGTAGGCCGGTCGCTGGAAGGCGCCGGCGACCGAGGCGACCGACACGACGAGGTAGATGTGCCACATCTGCAGCCCGCCGGCGAACACCAGCAGGCCGAGGACTCCCATCGCCAGGGCCGCCGCGGAGTCGCCGGCCAGCATGACGCGCCGGCGATCCCACCGGTCGGCCACCGCACCCGCCACCGGCCCGGCGACGATTCCCGGCAGCATGCCGATCGCGTTGATCAACGCGAATTCCGTGAGTGAGCCGGTCTGCTGGTAGACCCAGATGCTCAGGACAAGCGTGCTGAGACTGCTGCCGATCATCGAAACGAACTGGCCGAGCGCCACCAGCGCGAACCGGGACAGGCCGGGCGCCGCCTGACGGGGTACGCGGCCGCGGACCGGTGCCGGGTCCACGGGCTCCCGCTGGACCTCCTGCCGCGGCGCGTCCCCGCCCGGCCGGCGTCCGGCGTGCTCGACCAGGGCTCGGGCCAGAGGCTCCGCGTGGGTCTTCACGAAGAAGTGGCCGGCCCGGGGCAGCACAGCCAGCTCGACGGTGTCGGCGAAGTGCCGCCACTCGTGGTGGCGTTCCTCGTACAGCTCCGTGACGCGGTCCCGGGAGCCGACGACGCTGAGCACCGGTGCCCGCAGCCGCGCCTGCCCGGCCCCCTGATAGGCGGCGGTGAAGTACTCCTCGGCGTCTCGGGCGTCGTGCCGGACGTTGCGCAGCACGAACCGTTCCTGCTCGGGACTGTCCAGATCGGTGAAGCCGCCGCGCGCACGTAGGAAGGAGACGTACTCCCGGTCGGAGGTGAACCGGTCGGTCGGGACCAGTCTGTGGAACCAGTCGAAGAACCGTCCGGGCAGCCGGGCGGTGGGGAAGCTCGCACCGAGACCGACACCGACCACCTCGACGCCGGCCTCCTCGGCCCGCCGGGCGGCCTCGATCGTGACCGCGCTGCCGAGGCAGTGACCGTACAGCAGCACCGGCCCGGACAGCGACCGGAGCTCGGCGAGTACGAGCTCGGCCACGTCGGCGGCGGGCAGCAGAAGCTCGTCCGGCCGGCTCTGGTCGTGGCCGGGAAGCTCGACCGCGTAGAGGGACCAGTGAGCGGGAAGCGCCTCCGCCAGGGGCTGGTAGGAGATCGCGCTCCCGCCGGAGTAAGGGATCGCCACCACCGTCACACCGCCTGCCGCCTGGTCGGCGTCGGACGAGGTCAGCCGGTGCAGCAGTCGTCGCGGTCTCGCGTCAGGCTCCGCCGACCGCTCGTCGAGCAGGGTCGCGAGGCCGCGCACGGTGGGCTGCCGGTACAGCTCCACCAGCGCCAAAGAGGGATCGATGCGCCGGACGAGCCGCAGCGCGCTGAAGGAGTCGCCCCCCAGGGAGAAGAAGGCGTCGTCGATGCCGAACTCGTCGATGCCCAGCGTCTCCGACCAGATGGCCGCGACGCGACGCTCGGTGGCCGTCCTCGGGGCGGTGCCGGCAGAGGCCGCCTCCGAGTCCGGCGGAGCCGGCAGCGCCCGCCGGTCGAGCTTGCCGTTGGGAGTGAGAGGCAGCCGGGGCAACACGACCAGCCGGGTGGGCACCATGTGGACCGGCAGGCTCGTGGACAGGGTCTCGCGGACCACGGCCTCGGTGACCTCGTTCCCCGGTCGCGGCACCACGTAGCCCACGAGCTGGGCGATCCCCGAGGGTGGCAGGTGCACCGCGGCGGCGGAGGCGAGTACCTCCGGCAGCCCGGCGAGCGCGGTCTCCACCTCGCCCAGCTCGATCCGGTAGCCGTTGACCTTGACCTGGTCGTCCAGGCGGCCGAGGAAGTCGACCTTCCCGTCCCGGTGGTAGCGGGCGCTGTCCCCGGTCCGGTACATCCGGGCTTCCGGCTCGTCGTCGAACGGGTCGGCGACGAACCGCTCGGCGGTCAGTTCGGGCCGCTCGTGGTAGCCGAGAGCGACGCCCGCTCCGCCGAGGTACAACTCGCCGACCACGCCGGGGGGAAGGGGCTTGCCGTGCGGGTCCAGGACGTAGACGCGGTTGTTCGGGAACGGCCGGCCGATCGGCAGCGGCGCGTCAGGCGAGAGGCCGGCGACGTCACCGTCGAAGTAGACGTTGTCCACCGTCACCTCGGTCACGCCGTAGGCGTTCACCACCCGGTTGCCGGGACCCACCAGCCGCTGCGCCTGCCGGTACTCCCGCACCGGCCACTTCTCACCGCCGCCGATCAGCAGCCGGACGAAGTCAAGGTTCTCCCCGGTCGCCTCGACGTGCGCGAGCAGGTTCCGCAACACGGCGGGCACCAGCTCCGTGGAGTCGACCTGTTCCCTGCGCATCAGCGCGTACAGCTCCGCCGGGTCGAGCAACACCTCGCGCGGCACGACCACGAGCCTGCCTCCGGTGCACAGCGCGCGCAGCGTCTCGCCCACGAACATGTCGAAGGAGAAGCTGGCGGCCTGCTGGTACGTCCAGCTCGGCTCGAGGGCGTAGGCATCCTGCCACATGGCCACCGCGTGGACGAGGTTGGCATGGGTGACGACCACTCCCTTGGGCCGGCCCGTGGAACCGGAGGTGTAGATGACGTAGGCGGGGTCGGCCGGTCCCGCCGTCGCCTCCAGGTCCTCGCCGCTCTCGGCGAGGATCCGCTCCGCGTCCCGGTCCAGGGCGACGACCGCCACGCCCTCCGGCGCGGGCCCGGCCGCGGGCAGGTCGAACCTGGTGACGAGAGCGGTCGCGCCGCTGTCCTCCACCATGTAGGCGAGCCGGTCCGGCGGGTAGGCGGGATCGAGCGGGACGTACGCGCCGCCCGCCTTGAGCACGGCCCACATCGCGGCGAAGAGCTCGATGCCCCGGTCAAGACAGATCGCCACGCGTACGCCGGGGCGCACTCCGTGCCGGCGCAGCGTCCGCGCGAGCCGGTTGGCCCGCTCGTTCAGCTCTCCGTAGCTCACGGTCGCCGGGCCTGAGGTGAGCGCCGGTGCGTCGGGGGCCGACGCCGCGCATCGCTCGAACAGCTCGTGGACGGTGTCCGCCGCGGGCAGCCGGATCGCGTTGTCGTTCCACTCCCGCAGGATCCGGTGCTGCTCGACGGGGGTGAGCAGGGGCAGCTGACTCAGCGACGTGGCCGGTGCCCCGGCCGCCGCCTGCAACAGGGTGAGCAGGTGGTCGACCAGGGCCTCGACGCGTTCGGCGTCGAAGAGCTCGGTGACGTAGTCGACGGTGAGGACCGGGCCGTCCAGCGGGAAGTGCAGGCCGAACGCGAGATCCACCATCATCGCGGCAGGCGGCTCGTCACCGGCGTATCTCATGAGCGGGCGGCGCGGGGCCGGGGTGTTGTGCACGGTCACGCTGATTCCGCTGAGCCGGTTGACCCTGCCCGCCTGCGTCTGGCCGATCGCCGCCATGATGTCCGGCAGCGGCAGATCCTGGTGCTCCAGGTCCCGTACGACGGACTCCAGGACCCGGGAGAGCAGGTCGGCGAAGGTGGGATCGCCTCCGACGTCGCCGCGCAGCGGCAGGATGTTGAGGGCGGCGCCCACCAGGTTCTCCAGGTCGACGTCGTCGCGCCCGGCGACCGGTGCCAGCACCGTCACGTCACTGCGCCCGGTGTACTTGCCGATCACGGCCTGCACTCCGGCCAGCAGCACCATGAAGAGGCTGGCGTGGTGTTCCCGCCCGCAGGAGCCGAGCCGGTCGAGCAGAGCGGGCGAGAGCCTGCGGGAGACCCGCTCGGCCGCGAAGGATCGTACGGCGGGGGCCGGCCGGTCCGCCGGGAGCTCCATGTCCAGGTCGGCGTCGGCGAACCGGTCCCGCCAGTAGGCGGCGAGGGAGGTGTCCGCGGCCCGGGACTCCTTGCGGAGACCGAGCTCCAGCAGCTTGTCCGGCGGGGTCTCGACCGGCTCGCGGCCTTCCGCCAGGTCGTGGTACAGCTCCGCCAGCTCGTCCGCGAGCACGCCGGCCGACCAGCCGTCGAAGCAGAGGTGGTGGACGACGAGGAGCAGTTCGTCGTCGCCGCCGGTGCGCAGCAGCACCATGCGGGCCAGCGGGCCTTCCGCGAGGTCCATCGGCTCCCGCACGGCCTGGCGGCGCGCCTGCTCGGCGCCTGACGCCCGCTCTTCCCGTGGCAGGTCCCGCAGATCGATCTCGGTCAGGGGCACGGTGCCCGTGGGGTCGACGACCATGACAGGTTCCCCGTCCTGGAACGGGAAGCGGGCACGCAGCGCGGGGTGCCGGCGGGCCAGCTCCGCGAGGCACGCCTCGATCAGGTCCGCCCGTGCCGTACCGGCCCATCCGTACCGGATGCCGAGGGTGTACGCCGGCAGCTCGGCGCTCAACTGCTCGGTCATCCAGAACGTCCGCTGCAGCCCCGTGAGCGGCAGCACCCGAGGGCCCTCGGCCGGTCCCTCCTCCGGCGTGTCCAGGACGACGCGGGGAGCCCGCGGCGCGTCGGCCGCACGGACCGCGGCCACCACCTCGGCGAACGTCGGGGCGGCGTACAGCTCGCTGAGCGCCAGCTCCGCCCCGCACTCCCGGCGGAGCCTGCTGATCATGCGGATGGCGTGGAGCGAGTCGGCTCCGAGCGCGAAGAAGTCCTCGTCGGGGCCGATGCCGGTGACGCCGAGCAGGCTCTCCCACAGCGCGCGGACGCGCGCCTCGACCGAGTCTTGCGGACCGGCCTCCCGGACGGCCACGCCGTCGGATGCGAGCGGTACGGCCGCCAGCGCGGCCCTGTCGACCTTTCCCTGGATGTTGAGGGGGAAGGAGGCGTGCAGGGAGATCACGGCCGGCACGAGGTAGTGCGGCACCTCCTCACGCAGGCGCCGCCGCACCTCGGCCGTGTCCGGGCCACCGATGTCCGCGATCAGGTGTCCCACCAGCCGCGCCTGCCCGCCGCTCTCGTCGACCAGTACCACCGCGTCGGTGATGCCGGGAATCCTGCGCAGCGCGGCTTCCACCTCGGCAGGCTCCACCCGGAAACCGCGGATCTTCACCTGCCGGTCGAACCGGCCCAGATACTCCAGCGTCCCGTCGGGAAGCCGTCGCACGCGGTCGCCGGTGCGGTATTCGGGTGATCCTCCCGGCCCGGAGACGAACCGCTCCGCGGTCAGCTCGGGCCGGTGCAGGTAGCCGGTGGCCAGGGCGGCGCCGCCGATGTACAGCTCGCCCGGCCGGCCGTCGTCGGCCTCGGCGCCGTGCGGCGTGACGACCCGGCAGGTCACCCCCGGCAGTGGAAGGCCGATCGGCACCGGGTCGTCACCGTGCCAGGTCGTCAGATCGGCGGCGGTCGCCGTGACGATCGCCTCGGTCGGGCCGTAGGTGTTGAGCAGCCGCACGCGCCGGCGGACGCGCGCGTGCCAGCGCTCGACGGTCCGCGCGTGTACGGCCTCCCCGCCGATGATCACCATGCGAACGCTCGCCGGCAGCGCCGCTTCTTCCCTGTCGATCGCGGAGACGAGCTCCCTCCAGTAAGCCGTGGCCATGGGGAGCACGGTGATGCCCAGGTCGGCACAGCCGTCCAGGAACAGGTCGGGCCGGCTGATCATGTCGTCGTCGCGTACGAAGACGGCCGCGCCCGCGGTCAGCGCGGGAAAGATCTCCTGAACGCTCGCGTCGAAGCTGAGCGAGGCGAACTGGAGCACGCGGTCGTCCTGCGTGATGCCGTACTCGTCCCGGGCGGCCCCGCAGAAGTGCGACCAGCCGCGCCGGGGCACCACGACACCCTTGGGACGGCCGGTGGAGCCGGAGGTGAAGATGACGTAGGCGGTGTCGTCCGGGGAGGCGACGTCGGCGGGTGGTGGTGCGGTGGCCGGGCCTGCCGCTCCCAGGCGCAGCACCGGCGTGCCGGCAGGCAGGGGCGGATCGGCGTCCATCGGTACCAGCACGACCCGAGGTCGGGTGTCCTCCAGCATCAGGGCCAGTCGCGCCGTCGGATAGCCGGGGTCGAGCGGCACGTAGCCGGCGCCGGCGCGCAGCACCGCCATCATCGCGGTCACCGCCGCTCGTCCGCGCGGCAGGCACAGCCCGACCAGACCGCCGGGCTCGACCCCGGAGCCGGCCAGCGCACCGGCCATGCGGTCCACCTCGGCGACCAGTTCCGCGTACGTCGTCCGGCCTGTCGCGTCGATCAGCGCCGGCGCGTCGGGCGCCCTGCGCGCCTGTTCCCTGATGGCGGCGAGCACGTCGAAGGGCGGGCTCTGCGACGCGGTGGCGGAACCGGGGTGTCGTTCCGCCTTCGCCGGACCGGCGACGCGCACGTCACTCATGCCTTGCCCTTCCCGCTGAGGGCCGCCCAGAGGGTGCGGTAGAAGTCCATGTAGGTGCGCTCGACGTGGAGGGCGTAGAGCCGGGTCTCGTCATGCCGCTCGGGCAGTTGGCTGATCGGCACGCTCATCGCGGCGTGGTGCTCGATGTGGAGGTTGTTGCCGTTGGTGAACCAGGTGCTCAGCCGGCTTCCCCTGATGGACCGGGTGTTGCGCAGCACGTCGGTGCTGTCGGTGTCGCAGAGGACGTGCTCGGGCAGTTCCACGAGAAAGTGCATCGGAACGGCGAGGAGGAGCGGCAGCACCCACAGCCGCAGCGGGTAGTCACCGTACCCGGCCGCGGTGACGCAGAGCGCGACCAGGACGGCGCCGCCCAGAACGAGGTGATCGACGACGATGCGGCGGCGCATGGTGGGGCTGACCGGCCCGAACCCGTACGTCCAGCGTCCCGTGGCGGCGAGCACGACCTCCCACAGGACCGTGCCGAGCCGCCGGTAGTCGAACAGCCCGCGTGCCAGGTGCGACACGGTCAGCGGGGCCCGCATGTCGAAGCCGAAGAACTCGGTGTCCTGGGGAGTGCCGAGATGGCGGTGATGTTGCAGGTGGCGTAGACGGTAGTGGCTGTAGACGACCAACAGGGGAATGCCCAGGGGGAGACCCACCAGCCGGTGCGGCCAGGACTTGCGGAACGCCGAGTGGTGCAGGCACTGGTGCTGTAACTCGACGGCGTGCGTGTACATGGCGGCGAGGATCACCACGCCCAGAACGATCAGCGGCGGCTCCGGGCGCAGCGCGAGGACCACCCCCACTGCCGTCAGCACCGCGAGCGCGGCGAGCTTGGCGACGAAGACCCACTGGTCGTTCCGGTTCACCTTGGTACGTGCGAAGAGCAGCGTGGGGCCGTCTTGGGTGACTGCGGTCATCATTTCCTCGATCAGGTGCGGTCGTCGGGGTATGTCAACGTCCGCTGAGCAACACGACGTGGGTTCCGGACAGCGAGCCCGTCATGCGGGCGTGCGCGAGCAGCCCGGCGAGGGCGACGGCTCCGGCTGAGGTGGGGTTCGCACCGTACGGGACGAGCATGGCCTTGGCCTCGATCAACTCCTCGTCCCTCACCCCGAACACCTCGCCGCCGGTGTCGGCGATGGCGGCCATCGCCTCGGGTCCCTGCAGGGCATGCCAGTTGACCAGCGGCTGGTTGTGATCGGATGTCGTGACGGCGTCCGGCGGCAGCATGCGGTATTCGTCCGGCCAGCTGGTCACCACCGGGTTGTTGCCCGCGGAGCACACGCCGTTGATCACGCTGAGCCAGCCGAGCGCTCGCATCCGACGATGGACGGCGATGGTCGTGGTGCCGTTGCCCACCGGGATCCACAACGCCGCGGGCGGCGCGTCGAGCGCCTCACGCAGCGCGGGCACCACCGTGCCGTGTCCCTCGAACACCGCGTCCACGTACGGACCGTCCACGTTGCCGTCGACCGCGCCCTCCTCCTCGGCCAGCCTGCGGGACGCGTCCACCGCCTCCTCGTAGCCGCCGCGCACCGTGACGACGTGGGCCCCCGCGTCGCGCATCCACGCGCCGCCGTCGCTCCAGCCCTCCGGCAGGACGACCGTGCAGGCCATGCCGGCGGCCTGACACGCGATCGCCATCGCGCGACCGTAGTTGCCGCAGGTCGCGATCACCACACGCCGGTACCCGCCGGCGGCGGCGCGGGCCACCACCGCACGAGCCGCCGGCTCCTTGTGGCTGCCGGAGGCGTACCGGCTCTCGTCCTTGATCAGGATGCGAGCTCCGGGGAGGAGGCCCTTGGCGTCGATCAGCGGAGTTCCGTACGCGTCTGCGGGCGCGCCGGCAGACGTCAAGGTTTCCGTGGACATGCGTCTCCTCGGACAGGTAGTCGTACATGGGGGAGAAAAAGATCAGGCCTGATCGCTGGGAGGGGCAGGACCGCGTCCCGTTCCTGCTCGGGAGTGTCGGCGTCGTCCTGGGGCGTGCCGACCACGCCCGTCGGCGCGTGGCTGATCTACGGCGCGACTACGTCAAGAGATCCATGAGTCCGCCGGTCGGCAACCGGCAGGGGAGACACTGATGTCATCCGCTCAATCTCACCGAGATCTCCTTGCACCGGCCAGGGACGTTTGTTAGAGCCGTACGCTACAAAACGCCCTGCCAGAAAGGGTTAACGCCGACCGAAACCTACGCGTCGATTGAGGAGCGATCATGCGATATTCGAATTAACCAGCAGGTAAAAGCCACATGCGGGCGCTCTTTGTCGACGATGACGCGCATTCGGGCGGGCCGAAAAGTGAGGTTGAGCATGGCGGTACTAGGCGGTGTCGGACGGTGATTTCAAGGTGACCCGGGCGCCTGGTCCCACCTGCCCCGGGGTTGTAGGTGGGTGTCCATGCCCGGCCGACGGGACGCGAATCCACGTGTGCGACGAGGACGGCAGGCCGTTGCCCCCCGGGACGGACCGGTGGAATCCCCCTCGTTCACGAGGGGGAGGAGACCGAACCGGAACCACCACGGCACGCGGCTGCTCCTCGCCGAGGATGGGGCCGGCCGCCTCGTCGGATCGTCGTCACAGGTCGGTGGCTATGATCTTCTCGATGTTCCGTTCGGCGAGCGCCGTGATGGTGACGAACGGGTTGACGGTGGTGTTGCCGGGAATCAGCGAACCGTCGATGACGTACAGGCCGGGGTAGGCGGTGAGCCGGCCGTAGTTGTCGGTGGCCCTGTTCAGGACCGCGCCGCCGAGGGGGTGGTACGTGAGGTGGTCGCCCCAGATCTTGTACACGCCGAAGAGGTCGGTCCGGTAGATCGTCCCCTCCTTGGCGTTGATCTTGTCGAAGATCGTCTTGGCCATGTCGATGGACGGCTGCTTCCAGGAGGTCTGCCAGTTCAGGTCGACCTTGCCCGTCGCGGCGTTCCAGGAGAACTGGGCGCGGTTGGGGTTCCTGGTGATCGACAGGTAGAACGAGGCGAAGGTCTCGATGCCGACCGGCAGCGGCGCGACCTCGGCGAACGCGCCGCCGGCGGCCCAGTTGTCGATGCCGGAGCAGGGAATGGTCGACTGGAGGCCGCCGGTCGGGTCCCACAGGTGGTTGGCGCGGCCGCACATGACGTTGCCGTTGTCACCCCAGTTCTTGCCGATCTCGTTGTTCAGGTCGGGCAGCGCGCCGGTGGCCTTCAGCTTGACCAGCAGTTTGCTGGTGCCGACGCTGCCGGCGGCGAAGAACACCTTGTCCGCGGTCACGGTCTTGGTGGCCGTGGTGTCGCCGCCGGTGTTGATCTGCTCGATGACGACCGTGTAGCGGCCACCGGCCGCCGGGGCGACCGAGGTGACCCTGTGCAGCGGTGAGACGGTGACGTTGCCGGTGGCCTTGGCCAGGGCGATGTAGGTCTTCTGCAGCGACTTCTTGCCGTGGTTGTTGCCGTAGAGGATCTCGCCGGCCAGCGCCGACCTGGTGGCGGTTCCGGCCGCCTCCTGCTTCATGTGGTTCCAGTCGTACACGTTGGGCACGAAGACGAACGGGAGGCCGGAACGCTGGGCGTGCTTTCTGCCGACCCGGCTGTACTGGTAGCAGGCGGTGGTGTCGAACCAGGCCGGGTCGATGGAGGTGACCCCTAGTCCGGCGTTGGCGCGCGGGTAGTAGGTGTCGTACATCTCGTCGGCGTTCACCGACGGGAGGACGGCGCTGAAGTTCTCGCGCTTGGGGGTGACGGCCATGCCGCCGTTGACCAGCGACCCGCCGCCGACTCCGCGGCCCTGGTAGACCGTGATGCCGCCGAACTCCTCGGCGTCCAGGATCCCGGTGTAGCGGGTGATGTCCCTGTCGATCGGGAAGCCGAGGAAGTAGTTGAGGGGGGCCTTGGTCCTGGTCCGCAGCCAGTAGGACCGGTGGTCCGGCGCGGTCGTGGTGCAGAAGATCTTGCCGTCGGAGCCCGGGGTGTCCCAGGCCATGCCCATCTCGATCATGTGCACGCTGACACCGGCCTGGGCGAGACGCAGGGCGGCGACGGAGCCTCCGTAGCCGGTGCCGATCACCAGGGCTGGGACGTGAGCGCCGTCGGCGATCGGAGCGGCTGCGGTGACGGATTGCGCCTGCGCCGCGGTGGTGTGACCCGCGAGGGCCGTGATTCCCAGTATGGAACCAGTTCCACTTATGAATCCGCGACGCGATATGCCTTTGGGACTGGATCCAACTGAGCCTTTCTTATTCATGTGATTTTCCTCACACTCGGGGGGTGGAACCAGTTCTATATGTTTCTGGGGTGTTAATCCACCACGCGTCCGCGAGTGATTTGTGTCCTGCGGGCTACCGGAAACTCCAGGCACGGTTCGGGGCGGTCTGTCATCGTGGCTCCCCGCGTCATGCGGGCGTCATGGTGACAGCCGCCCCGGCGGACGTTCGAAGGACGTACGGATACGGAGGCCGTCCGCCCCGGTCTTCGAGACGTCAGCTCTCGCAGGACTCCTTGATTTCGGCGGCGCAGAAGTCCCTGCCCGCCCCGCCGACGACGGAGTCGGCGCCCGCGTTGCCTTCGAGGACGTCGTCGCCGTCGTTCCCGTTCATGGTGTCGCCGCCGGTCTGGCCGGAGACGATGTCGCGGGCCGCGCCGCCGGAGAAGCCGTCCCTGCCGGCGCCCAGGAAGGCGCGCATGGACAGGGCGGTGTTGTTGCGCAGGGTGTCGGCGCCCCCCTGGAGGTTGGCCTGGATGCCGGTGATCCCGGTGGCGGGGCAGCGGACCGTGTTGTCGTCGACCTTCTGGCAGGTCCCTCCGGTGGAGAGCGTGTCGGTGGAGTTCCTGATGAGGAGCGAGCCGTCGGCGTCGATGTCGATGCTGATGTCGTCGGCCAGGTTCCCCGCGTTGACGGACAGCAGGCTTCCGGTCACGGCCACGTTGGTGTCGGCCAGCGCGGGCCCGGCGAAGGCCAGCGGCGGGGCGGCCATCAAGATCCCCACTGCCAGCACCCGCAGCCCGGCCCCGCGGATCACGCCAGGCCGCGGCGCCTCACGCTTCGTGACGTTCCTCCGTGTACGCATGAATCCCCCGTGTGTTCGGTCGCCGGCCACTTCTGGCGGTGACCGGCCGACGGGCTCCTGGGCCCGGGACGATTACATCCCGTGACCACCCGCGGCCTCGCGTCGCTGCGCACGCTGTGAGAACTGTTTTACGGAGAGTTCTGAAAGCTAGACCGTCTCCAGGGCCGGACGCCCCCGGTGCTCGGCGGAGGTGCCTGCGACAGACGCGGCACCGGGGGTGAAGCCCGGCCTTCCGGACGGTTGGGGCGGACGGCCGCTCGGCTCTGGACCGGTGTCGGTTCAGGGGCGCTCGGCTCTGAGTGGTTCAGCCCTGGATGGTTCAGCCCTGGGCCGGTGTCAGCTCCGCCATCCGCGACCATCCCTCACCGGGCGTCTCGACATTGATGATCTCCGGCGTGCTCGCGATCACCTCGGGCATCCAGGCCATCGCGGTCTTGAAGTGGTCCGAACCCACGTGCGCCGCGCCCGCGGCGGACGAGGCGAACGCCTCCAGCAGGACGAACTGGCCGGGTGTGTCGACGCTCCTGGACCATTCGAAGAAGATGTTCCCCGGCTCGTCCCGGGTGGCCCGGGTGAAGTCGTCGACGAGCGAGAGCCACTCCTCGGCGCGCTCGGGACGGATGGTGAACTTGACGGCGATGAAGATCATTGGTTGGCCTCTTCAGCTCTGTTCCGGCTCCGGCGAGATGCCGGATCTGTCGAAATCATGGTTCCGCCGGAATCGCGGTTCCGTGGAAATCATGGCTCTGTCGTGGCTCTGCCGAAAATCAAGACGGATGTCCGCTCCCGGGTGTCGCGCGGGACGATACCCGGCGCCATGGCCAAGATGAGTGGCGGACGCGCCACCCGGGCGCCGCCGCGACCCGAGAAGGAGCGGATCATGCAGGCTCCGCCGTCCCCCCACCTCACCCGCCCGGTCATGTACCACCGCTGGTCCGAGATGACCTTCATGCACTGGCGGTACCCGCCGGCCGCGATCCAGCGGCTGCTGCCCCCCGGGCTCACGGTCGACACCTTCGACGGCGCGGCCTGGGTCGGCCTCACCACCTTCCTGATGGAGGACGTACGGGCGCCCGGCGTGCCCGCGCTGCCGTGGCTGTCGCGGTTTCCCGAGACGAACGTGCGCACGTACGTACGCGACGAGCTGGGGCGGGACGGTGTCTGGTTCCTGTCGCTGGACGCCGGGCGGCTGCTCGCGGTGCTCGGCGCGCGGACCGGGTACCGGCTGCCCTACTTCTGGTCCCGGATGGCCGTCAGCGCCGTCGGCGAGCGGCGCGGCTACCGCTGCCGCCGGCGCCTGCCGGGGCCCGTGGGGGCGCGCTGCGACGCGGTCGTGGAGTTCGGACCGCCGCTCGCGGAGCCGGAGCGTGACGAGCTGGCGCACTTCCTGACCGCCCGCTACCGGCTGTTCACCACGGTCGCGGGCAGGACGGCCACGGCCCAGATCGAGCACCCCGACTGGCCGCTGCGCCACGCCCGGCTGATCCACCTGGACCAGGACCTGCTCCAGGCGGGAGGGCTCGACGCCCCGGATCACGCTCCCGTGCTGCACGCCTCGTCCGGGGTGCCGGTACGGATCGGGATGTGGACCCGGTGACGCGCGAGCCCTGCCTCCCGGCCCGGGTCCGCACCGTCACTCCTGCCTGACGAGGAGGTGGCGCGGCCCGCGCAGGACCGCGCTCTGCCGGTACGGGGGCGGGTCGGCGACGAGCCGGGGACTCTCCAGGTTGCGGAAGAGCTCGTTCAGCGCGATCTGCGCCTCCAGCCGGGCCAGGGGGGCGCCGAAGCACAGGTGGACGCCTGCGCCGAAGCCGAGGTGCTGGATGTCCGGCCGGTCGGGGTCGAACCGGTCGGGGTCGCGGAAGTAGGCGGGGTCACGGTTGCCGGAGGCGAGCACGAGCGTGATCCGCGAGCCCTTCGGGATGACGGTGTCCGCGACGGTGAGGTCGCTGTACGCGGCCCGCCAGGGGATGAGCTGCACCGGAGGCTCGTAGCGCAGCAGCTCCTCGACCGTCCGGATGATCATTTCCGGTTCGCGGCGCAGGCGCTCCAGCACGTCGGGGTGGCGCAGCAGCGTCAGCACGCCGTTGGTGATCAGGTTGACGGTCGTCTCGTGGCCCGCGATGAGCAGCAGGTTGGCGGTGCTGACGATCTCCTCGTCCGTCATGCGCCCGTCGGGCCCGTCGTCGTCGGCCATCCGGGACAGCAGGTCGTCGCCCGCGGGCCGGCCGCGGCGGCTCTCCAGAAGCTCGGCGAGGTACGCCCTGAGGCTCTCGCGGGCCCGCACGCCCTCCCGCATGCGGTCCTCGGAGTCCGTCGCGGGGTCGACGTCGAGCATGGCGACGATCGCCTCGACCCAGCCGTGGAACCGCGGCTCGTCCTCGCGGGGTACGCCGAGCAGATGGCAGATCACGGTGACGGGGAAGGGGTAGGCGAAGTCGTCGACGACGTCGATCTCGTCCTTGCTCACCAGGTTGTCGATCAGGCGCGTGACGACGGCGTTCAGGTCGGGCCGCAGGTCGTCCACCAGCGTGGGCGAGTGCGGGGGGCCGAAGTGCCGCATCGCCATGCGGCGCAGCCGGTCGTGCTGTGGCGGGTCGAGGCCGATGAACGCCGGGGTGTCCCCGCGCATGGCGAGGGTGGGCCCCGGCTGGTCGAGGTTGTGCGCGTCGGAACTGAGGTGCGGGTCGTGCAGCAGCGCGGTGATCTCCCGGTAGGTGCTGACGACGTAGCCGCCGTCCTCCTGCCGGGCCACCGGGGTCCTGCGCAGTTCGGCGTAGAGCGGGTACGGATCGGCCCGGCTGGAATGGTCGAGAATCCGCTGGAAAGTGCTGGACGCCTGGGTGACTGTCATGACCGCTTCTCCTCGGTTGTGCCGCTTCCGGCCGCCCGGAGTTCCACCGTCCCTGGTCGGAACCGATCGAACCCGGTCGAGACCGGTTGATCTAGGTTGAGCCCCGTGAAGCCGGGTGAAGCTCGTTCGAGGCCGGTCGAACCTGGTCAGCCGCCCGGCCGTGCGAACGCCACGCGCCGCTCGCTCGGCTCGTGGCCGGTGACCATCACCGTTGCTCCGTGGGTGATGATCACCGGGTCGGGGAAGTGGGCGGGCACGGGCCTCATGTCGGCGGGCTGGTCGGGTGTTGGGCAGGGAGGCGGGAAGGGCGCCGCCGTCTCGATCAGATGCCGGTAGTGGTCGAGCCACTTGGCGTTGTCGAAGCTGACCGCCGCGGTGACCCGGCCGCGGTAGCCGTACGCGGCGACGAACCGGTGTTCCTCCACCGATCCCTGCGTCACGACGACCTCGTCCGACAGGACCGGGACACCGACGGATTTGATGTTGACGCCGAACTGCGTCGACCAGAACGCCGGCATGGACAGGTGCGGCCAGCGGTCGGTCGGGGAACTGACCATGTTGTGGGCCGCGACCTGGGCCTGTTCCACCGCGTTGGCCCAGTGTTCCAGCGACAGGAACCGGTACTCGTAGACCGGGTGCGGGCAGCGTGCCACGTCCCCGGCGACGAAGACGTCGTCGGTGACCAGGCCGTTGACGTCGAACGCCCGGCAGCCCGAGTCGCAGGCCACGCCCCAGACACCGGCGGCAAGCCCCGAGTCCCGCAGCCACTCGGTGTTGCGCACCCCGCCGAGCGCGACCACCACCACGTCGGCGTCGACCGTGCCGCCGTCGGAGAAGTGGGCGCGGCGCACCCGCCCCCGCTCGTCCCCCTCCAGCCGCGCGACCTTGACGCCGCAGCGCAGATCGACGCCGTGGGCACGCTGGAGGTTCGCGGCGATCGAGCCGATCATGCTTCCGAGCGCTCCCACCAGCGGGGCCTCGGCGACCTCGGCGACGGTCACCGGTATGTCGCGCTCGCGGCACACGGAGGCGATCTCGGAGCCGGCGAAACCGGCTCCGATGACGAGTACCCGGCCGGGTCCGGCGGCCAGCCGCTCCCGCAGGCGGCCGGAGTCGTCGCACGTGCGTACCACGAACACGCCGTCCAGGGCGGCCTCGGCCTCGTCGGTCCAAAGTCTGGCGCGCACACCGGTGGCGATCAGCAACTTGTCGAAGGGGATCTCCCGCCCGTCCGCGAGCTCGACCCGCTTGCCCGCGAGGTCCAGCGCGGAGGCGGGCACGCCGAGCAGCCACTCCGCGCCGATCTCGCGGCGCCGGGGCAGCGCGGTGCCGTTCGCGGGCACCCAGCCGGTCAGGACCTGCTTGGACAGCGGGGGCCGGTCATAGGGTTCGCACGCCTCGTCCCCGACGAGGGTCAGCGAGCCCGTGAAGCCCTCGTCACGGAGCGCCTCCGCGGCCCGCAGTCCCGCGAGTGAGGCGCCGACGATGACGATGCGGCCTTCGCGCCTGAACATCTCCTCGCTCCGCTCGCTGGTCACGCCGTCGCCGTTCCGTTCGCTGTCGCGGCCGTTGGCCCCGTGCCGGACGCCGCTGTCGCGGACGTCGCCGTTCCGGTGGTCATCGCGGGCGGGATCGCGGTCACGTCCAGCCAGTCGACGAGGATCGCCTGGACCGGGCAGGCCGCCGCCGCGCGCAGGACCTGGTCCCGTTGCGCCTCATCCGGACTGGAGTGGAACATGAGCGCCTCCTCCCCCCGCATCCGGAACGTGTCCGGAGCCAGGAAGGCACACTGCGCATATCCCTGGCATCGCGCCAGGTCGACGACGACCCTCATACGGACCATCCCTTCCGAACCTTCGTACGGCTGAGTGAGACGGAGAGAACCGGGACGGCGAGGTCGATTCCGGCGGGCGGCGGCCCTGGCGCCTGTCCCGGCGGGCGGCTCCGCGTGCGGCCGGGGACTCTGTGGGGTTCGAAGGGTTCCGAAGCCCTCGAAAGGGCGGGAGAAACGGCGGACACGAAGGACTGGGCGTGCGGTTCCGGGGTGGGACGATGTCCCCGGCCGATTCCGGAGAACATCAGACATCCCCCCGTGACACCACCTGGAAGGCGCTGACCTGCCTAAATAGGCTAACCCGGACATTCGGCCGGTACATCGTCCTTGCGTCAGAGGACGGTCAAGGATTGCGTACGGAGAGAGAGGACCGGTGACGGAAAGATGACGCGTGACACGTCTCGCCACGATGAAGCCGGGGGCCGGACGCCGCGGGCGCGGTTCATCCACGCCACGGGCGCCGACCTCACGCCCGCCGAGGGTGCTCGCCGGCGCGCGGTCCCACTCCCCGGCCACGCCTGACCGAGGTCGAGGCTCCGGGTGACCACGTGGCGATCATCAGGGAGGGCCGTCAAACCCCCCGGGACCTCCCGGGATCTCTCAGAACGAAACCTGGAGCTCGCCCTGGCCGGGATCCTCCCGTACGGAATCGGCGGTGCTCCGCACGGGATCGGGTGTGCCGGATGTGCCGGATGTGCTGGATGTGTTGAGGTCGTCGAGGTCGTCCTGCGCGGAGTCGGCCGAACCGGCGGCCCCGCTCCGGGCCGCCGGAAGGCCGAGTCGCATGCGCAGGCGGACGCGCGACCCCTCCTCCATCTGCTCGATGGTGAACTCGTCGCACAGCTGGTTCATCAGCCACAGGCCGAACCCTCGCACGGTGCCCGTGGGGCGTTCGCTGGGGACGTGCCAGCGGCTCAGGAGACCCAGGGTGTCGGTGACGTCGACGGTCAGATAGGTCTCGTTCTGCCAGATGGCCAGCGTGCCCTTGCCCCCGCCGTGCTCCAGGATGTTGATGACCGCCTCGTTCGTGACGAGAAGGAGGTCGTCCAGCCGTTCGCCCCGCATGCCGGCTCGAACGGCATGATATTGGAGACGATCCCGCAGAGCGCTGAGATCCTCGTCGATCGGCCACTGCTGGCCGTGGTCGCCGGTCACGACACCCCCTTGAGGTCGCCTTGTCTGGCAGTCACCGGGGGGCGAGCCGACTTGCTCCAGAATCAGGGCGTTGCTGACGAGTTACACGATGCTAGACACCTGCCCGCTCATTGCCAACTTACGACCGCCTGAGCCAACAGATGTTCGCTCGGTCGTCTCCTGGGAAGCGACGGCCGATCGGGGCCCGGGATCCGCTACGACGGCCGGCTCGGCCGCAGCACCTTGAGGGCGTCGGCCACGGTGGGTTGGACGCCGAAGGCCTGGGCGAGACCGGTCAGGTGGAAGAGCCTCTCGAGGCGGGGGTGCAGATTGACCAGGATGATGCTGCCGCCGCGGTCCTGGACGGTCTGGCGGGTGGTCAGGAAGCTCTGGATCCCCGTGGAGTCGCAGAAGGTCAGATCGGTCAGGTCGATGACGAGATCGCGCCGGCCCTGGCCGATGGCCTCCTGCAGGTCGTGGTGGAACCGCTCGGCGTTGCTGTAGTCGAGCTCGCCGGCCAGGGCCAGAAGAAGCATCTCCTCCACGGCGGGGTCGGACACGTCGGTCACGCGGACGGCAGCGCTCACGGATATACCTCTGCAGACAGTCGATGGGAGGAAGACTCGGCCGGGGGGCAGCCGCCGGGCGTGGCGCTCGAACCGGAACCGGAAGGCGGTGGCCCGATCACGATCCCCTTGGGACCGAGAGCCGTTCTGGTCACTCTCAGCGTACGATCCCCCGAATTCCTCTAGAGAACCCTTACGGTACAACTGAGGAGCAATCAGCCGTTATCCCACTGTGGTTACGGTGCCCGGACCCACGCTGAACACCTCTGTCCAGCCGCACAGCTCGACGATCCGCCGCGTGTGCGGACGAAGACCCTCGACGATCAACTTCCGGTCGCCCGCCATCCCGAACGCCGTCTCCGCCAGCACTCTCAGGCCACCGACGTCGACGAAGTCGACTCTGCGGAGGTCGGCGTACAGATCGCCATCGGTCCGTTCCACGGCCATGGCGAGCGCCCGTACCAGGACGCGCCGCGTGCAGAGGTCGATGTCTCCCTCGCAGTGCACACCGGCGGGTCGGTCGGTGAAGAGAATGCGCAGTGAACCGTGGTCGACGTCACCTGTCATCGCGATCACCTTCTGGGTGCGCATGAAGGTCAGTCAACATCTGTCGTGTCGGCACAGATGGGTCGGCTGATCGCCATGGGGTGCCGGCCATGCCGGACACCTGTTCCCATCATCCTTCAATCGGACGGCTACCGGTACGTTTCACAGCCTGCGAGTTTCGTGCCACGAGAGTCGGCTACCCGGCGTGTTCGATCGGATACCTCCTCGCGGCCGAGACCTCCGCCGCCCGCTCCCCGGCGAGGTTCTCCGGCTCGCCGCCCGGCGGGGACACCCGGTGCGGGAGCGGGTAGGCGGGGACCGGGAATGAACGCCGCGCGGGATCGGCTGACCGAGGAACCGCCGTACGACCGTACGGCGGCCTGGCGAAGGAGGACCTCCATGCAGGCGGACGTCAAGCTCTCCCCCGGCGGTGATTCCTACGTGGTGGAGGTGGACGGCAGGCAGGCGGGGAAACTGGAGTTCATCCGGCGTGACGGGGTCATCGTCTACCCGCACACCACGGTCCAGCCGGAGTACGAGGGCAGGGGGGTGGGGTCCGCCCTCGTCCGTACGGCGCTGGACGCGGCCCGCGCGGAGAACGCGAAGGTCGTCGCGCTCTGCTGGTTCGTGCGGGAGTGGATCGACCGTCATCCCGACTATGCCGATCTCGTCGAGAGCGCCTGACCGCTCCGACCTTGAGGCTCCACCGGCCCGGCAGGCCCGGCGGCCCTGTTTGCAGGCTCCACCGATCCGGTAGGCCCGGCAGGACCGGCGGGCCCGGCAGGCCCGGCGGGCCCGGCAGGCCCGGCGGGCCCAAAAGCTTCATACCAAGCGGGTTTGTGTCATTCGCGCTCCGCGTAATCAGGCCGGAGCCGGCGAATGCGCTGGTCGTGGTCATGGCGGGCGGCATCATTCCCGGCCGGACGGAGACCGGAACTTCCCGGAAGGTAAAGCGGGAGCGTCACGGGGGTTATCGTGAGAACCAGGACGGTTTCGCGATAAGACTCACGGCAGATTGTGATCGTCGGAACGCGTGCCGTGCGGCATGATACTGAAAATCACCCGGTTGGTGTGGATCGGCCCTGGTGGCTTGTCGTGCAGACCGGATCATGGCCCGATCCCTTGCTAGGCTGCAGGGAACCGTTCGAACCGGGCGTTGTCTCACCCCGGCAGGTGAGACTTCTCAAGAAGTGGGGTCACACCGTGAAGAAGTTGCTCGTTCTGGCGCTCGTCGCCCTCGGGGGGCTGCTGGTCTGGCGCAAGGTGCAGGCCGACCGCGCCGAGCTTGACCTGTGGACCGAAGCCACCGGCAGCGAAAACTGACAGACGCGGCTACCGATTCGGGTGCTTTCATGGTCCTTGCCCAAGATGGAATAACACCCATCAGGCTTGTCTGCCTGGATCTGGCAGGCACCACGATCGGCGATGTCGCCATGGTCGAGCGGGCGTTCGCCGAGGCGATCGCCACGCAGGGCATCGTGCCCGGGACCGGTGCGTACGCTCGCGCCATGGTGCACGTGCACCGGTCCCGGGGATGTTCCACGATCGATGTCTTCCGGGGGATCTTCCCGGACAACGAGGCCCAGGCCCAGGCGGCCAATCTGACCTTCGAGCGCTCCTACGAGGGCGCCATCGCACGCGCGGGCCTGGTCCCGCTGCCCGGGGTCGTCGAGGCACTCGACAAGCTCCGCGGTGCCGACATCAAGGTCTGCCTCATCACCGGCTTCAGCCGCACCACGCTCAGCCGCGTGCTGAGCACCCTGAGCTGGTCCGAAAAGATCGACCTCGCCCTGTGCCCCGAAGACGCCGGACATGGTCGCCCCCTGCCCAACATGGTCCTCACCGCGGTCATGCGCCTCGGCGTCGAGGACGTCCGCCAGGTCGCGGTCGCCGGTGACTCCGAGAGCGACATGCTCTGCGGCCGCCGCGCGGGCGCCTCGGTGGTGGCCGGCATCCTGACCGGCGTCCACAGCAAGGAGCGTCTCCTCAACGGCGGAGCCACCCACCTTCTCGACTCCGTCGCGGACCTCCCCGAACTCCTCCTCGGTGTCACGCCGGTCGCACCCCCCGTCGTCGCCGCCGTTCACTGAAGCCCGCCCCGCCACGCGGATCCAAGTGGCGTAGGAGCGGTTCCTGTTGCTACCGTGTACGACTGAAGCAGGTCGTGTGCGAGGGTGTCTCCCCAGGCCACCGGCTTGAATCTCGGGGCCTTAGCTCAGTTGGCAGAGCGCCTGCTTTGCAAGCAGGATGTCAGGAGTTCGAATCTCCTAGGCTCCACTCCCTCTCGGACAGACAGAAGCCCAGGTCAGGCATGTTGCCGCAACCTGGGCTTTGATCTTCATTCGGCCTTCTTCCGCTCCCGTGCCCGTTGCGTGCCCGATCCCTTCGCCAATGCCCCACGGGCGAGACCATCGAGCTTCCGTGCCACCTCCCGCTGCCGCTCGTCGGTCGAGTGCTGGTAGACCATCGCGGCCCGCGTGCTGGAGTGGCCCATGCGCTCCATCAGCTCCCGGATCGATGCCCCGGCGTTCGCGGCGAGGGTGTTTCCGGTGTGCCGCAGGTCGTGAAAGTGGATCTTCGGAAGGCCCGCGTTCACGAGAGCCTGAGCCCAGACACGGCGGTTGAAGTTGGTGTTCCGAAGCGGCCCGTCATCCGGCCCCGCGAAGATCAGCCCCTTGTCGCCGTCCTGGGTGAAGTCCTTCACGTGCGCCCGCAGGTCCTCGATGATCAACTCGGGGATCACCACCGTCCGCTTGCCCGCCGCCGACTTGGGTTCGGTGAAGACGAGCCCCTTGCCGGTGAGCTGCATCAACTGACGTTCCACGCGCACGGTCCCGGCGTCCAGGTCGAGGTCTCGGCGCTGAAGGCCGGCCAGCTCCCCCCACCGCAAACTGCCGAAAGTTCCCAGCAGCACCAGCGCTCGGTAACGCGGCTCGATGGTGTCAGCGAGCTCGTAGACCTGGGCCACCGTGAGCACCGGCCGTTCCGGCGACTTCTCCTGACCGGCGCCCTTGATCCGGCAGGGGTTCCTCTTGATGAGCTGATCATCCACGGCCGTGGTGAGAATCGCCTTCAGGAGCCGGTACGCCTTCGCCACGGTGACCTCACTGACCCCCGCGTCCAGCAGCTTTTTCCGCCACCGCCGGATGTGCGGGTCCTTGATCTCGCTCAGTGCCTTCTCGCCGAAGGTCGGGACGAGGTGGGCGCGGAGGAGATAACCGTACAGCTCGACCGTACGCAGGCGGAGATTCGGCCGCTCGTCGATCCAGGCCCGCCCGTACTCCCCTAGCGTGATCTTTCCTGCGTCAGGATCGATCCACTCGTCATCGAGGATCTCCGCTTCTTTTCTGGTCAGCCAGACCTCAGCGTCGGTCTTGGTGGTGAAGGTCTCCGGTGCGGGGCGGTCCACCCCATCCGGACCGGTGTAACGAGCCTGGAACCGGCCGGAGGGCAGTTGCCGAACGCGTCCGAAGCGCCTCTTGGAAGGCTTCCTCTTACGCGAACGTCGGGGTTCCTCGTCAGAAGTAGCCGGTGTTGTCCTGGCCATTACGCGGCCCTCCTGCGACGTGTGGTGGTGATCGGCTCGACCAGCCCGGCAGCGATGAACGCCTCAAGAGCCGCTTCGGGGATACGGACGTTGCGCCCGATGTGAATGAAGGCGATACGACGTTCTTCGATCAGGCGACGAGGGAAGCGGACCGAGGTGTTCAGCCGTTCGGCCGCCTCTTCGACGGTGAGCAGCCGGCCCCGTGCGAGTTCCGGGAGGAGCGAGACAGGCTCTTGCCTGGTCTTCCTGGTCATGCCGCCACCCCCAGGGCCGGAGTTGCCGAAAGAGTTGGAACAGGGATGCCGTCTGCTCTGGCCTGAAGTTCGGCCAGGCGTGCCTTGGTGCGGTGGCGGTCGGCGACCCCGCGTAGCAGTCGTTTGGCCAGAGGGGTGCGGTTGGGGTCGCTGGTCGAGACCGGCCGCCAGACATAGCGGTGGGAGTCGGTCACGGTGTCGTCGGGCAGGCCGAGCATGTCGAGGACCCAGGCCCGGCGGTCGGCCTTGTGCTCGCGCAGGGTCTTGTTCGACCACTTGCGCGAGACCAGGACGCGGCGTCCGGCGTAGCCGAGGTGTTCGGCCTTGTGGGCCTTGCCCTTGCACCGGCCCGGCAGCATGCCCGCTTTGGCGCCCTTGGGCTGGATGCCGTAGCGCAGCCAGTTCGGGCAGGTGGCCGAGCAGGGTTCGTAGCGCAGCGCCTCAACCATCCGGGTGGCGTGGTCACGGCGTGCGGGGTTCTCGGTGGCGGGGTCGTCAGGGTCGAGGGGGTCGCCGAGGCTCTTGGTCAGGTACTTGGTGAGGTAGCCGATGCGCTTGTGCGCGTCCGGTGATCCGGCGACGAGGCCCTGAACATCGACCTGAGCACCGAAGCGCAGCACGTGCAGGGGTTCGGCCTCGTCGTCTTGGTCGAGCTGGTCGAGGGCCTCGTCCCAGGTGGGCAGCAGTTCCCCGGTAGCGGGGTCGAGGTAGTCGCCGCTCTGTCCGTCCGGGTAGGTGGCGCCCTCGCCCAGGTCGGCCCGTGGTGCCCAGATGGGCAGGTGCTCCCCGTCGAAGCGGACCTCAGTGACCGATGGCCACCACACTTGGTGGTAGGTCGCGGCGGCAATCGCCTTGATCTCCGCGCGGGGCATGGTGCCGCGGATTGCCATGTGCAGGTGCGGGGCGAGCCGCTTTTGTGGTTCGACGGTGGCGAAGTACTGCACGTCGTAACCCGCCACCCGCCGGAGGTTCTGCACGAAGCGGTCGACGAGCTTGGAGAAGTGCAGGGCGTCACGGGCAGCCGCCGCGTAGTCGTAGGTGCTCGGATCGGCCGGCACGCCCAGGCCGGAGCGGATCTTGCCGTACGAGGGAAGGGTGAGGGTGACGAACAGCGACGGCCGGTAGACCTTGCCATCGGGGGCGATGAAGGTCCGGCCGAGGGTGGTGTCCTGCTTGGCCCGCTTGGGCAGGTCCGGTGCATCCTGGCGACGCCTGGTCGACCGCGACCGCTTGGGAGTTGTCCGCCCGCCGAGGACGTTGCCGCGCATCCCGGCGGCGTTGATCTCCGCATCGATGCCCGCGATGGCCTCGTCCCAGTCGGCGACCTCTTCGCCGTTCCTCTCGGCCGCATCCCGTTTGGCTTCCACGTCGGCCCGGAACTCGATCAGCCATTTCTGGTCATCGGTGGAGGGGTGGGGGGCGGCGACGGGTTCGTGGTCGAGGTGCCAGCCTTCCCGGCATTGCGCCCGGCGGAGCTGCTGATTGCGTTTGGCGCACGGCGGGCACTTGGCTTCCTGCGTGGTGCCGCAGGGGATGTCGAACGGTTCACTCTGGCCGGTGTGGGTGTCCAGGCGTCGCATCTCGATGGGGCGGATGCACACGCCATTGAGCTTGGCGACCTCGATGGCCACGTCCAGAGCGACGGGCAGGGTGTCGCGGACGAGGCGGGGAAGGGTGCGGTCAGCGCCGTTCGGCGGGGTGTCGGTTGAAGGGGTGTCGGTCGGGGAGGGAGTGAGGGTGTCGGTCACATGGCCCCCTTCGGGTCGACGAGGTCGGCGCAGATCCGGTAGGTGTCGCGGTAGGGGTGTTTGCGCAGCCGCGCGGAGTCCAGGTCAACGATCACCGTCACCTCTGCGAGGTCGGAGCCGTCAACGGTGCGCAGTCGCCGGAAGGGAAGACCCTCGATCTGGGCGGGGGTGGCGTGCAGGATGATGCGCATCAGGCCGCCCCGTCCATTTCGATCGGCAGGGTGTCGCTGGTGACTAGGGCCGCCATGTCTCTGATGTCGGCATCGGAGACGTAGGCCGCGCGGATCCGGATCGGGTCGGGTGAGGTCTCCAGCCGGACGTAGGCGACGCCCGCGCCCTGTTCGGGGATGGGTGAGATGTGATCGGCCAGCGCTCCCCTGTCGCGTGCGCCGTCGCCGAGGACCATGTCCACCTGTTCCGACTCGTCCAGGCGGAGTGCGATCTTGTCGGGGAACAGGTTGCGGATGTTCACGACCTCCTTGCGCGGGTCCTGGAGAGCGGCCATCACGCCGAACCCGACCGCACGGCCTTGGGTGGTCAGCGTCGCCAGCGCAGCGGAAATGCGGAGCTTGAGGCCCTTGTCGGACTGGTAGGCGGTCAGGAACGCCACCTCGTCGACGAGCACCAGGACGAACGGGTCATCGAGGGTGGGGGTGTGGGAGCGCTGGAGTCCGGCGTAGCGGTCGGCCCGCTCTTGCATGATCTTCACGGCTGCTTCCAGCAGATCGGCGCAGGCGGCTGGATCGGCGGCGTAGCGGTCGGCGAAGATTTCGCGTCCGTAGGACAGTTCCATTCGCTTGGGATCGAGTGCCCAGACCTCAGCGATGCCCGCCTGGACCGCCGGGAGGAGGCCACGGATGGCCGACCACAGGAATGAGCCCTTGCCCGCGCCGGTCGCGCCCGCGATCAGCACGTGTGTGCCGTGGACCTTGAGCAGGTACGGATGGCCGTCCTCACATGTACCGATTTCCACCGGCCCCACCGAGGCAATCACCGGGAGCGGAACCGCCGGCAGCGGGACGGCCAGCGGGTCACGGCGGGGAAAGGTCAGCTGGAGGCGACCGGCCCGCACGATGGCCACCCGGCAGGAGGAGGCGCCGAAGCCGTGGGCGAGGTTCTCGATGCGGTCGGACCAGTCCTTGACCGATTGGCCGCTGATCATCTTCACCGTGACCACGTCGGCCCAGGAGGTACAGCGGATGCGGACGAGGTGGGGAAGGTAGTCGCGGCCCTGGAGGTGACGACCTAAGCCGGAGATGATCATTACTGGTTGCCAGTGACGGCGGTAGATCCACACCAGGCGCCACCAGGCCAGCAGGCGCCAGCCCACCCAGCGCAGGAACGAAGCCCGATCCAGCAGCGCCCAGAGGGTTGTGTTCAGGACGAGCACGGCGAGCGGAACGACGGCGAATTCCCAGCCGTACAGGAGGCCGAGCACGGCGGGAACAGCAAGCAGGGTCACGATGACCGGGTGACGCCAGACGAGCCGGATCACCCCGACCAGCAGACGCCACAGGAAGATCGTGATGGTGAAGATGGCGGGGGTCCGCACCACGGCCGGGCGAAACACCACAGCAGTGTCGGGGGTCGTGGTGACGAGGGTGCGTGCCTCGTCACCGGGCAGTTTTTTGAACATTAGGCTGGAGCCTCTTCCTTGAGTTCGCGTGAGAGGGAGAACCGAGGGGCCGCCGGAATGCCAGTTCCAGCGGCCCCGCTTTCGTGTCAGGCCGCAGCGCTCTGCTTGGTCGAGGCCGCAGCGGATCGGGGAGCGCGCATCGCCCTGGCGCGCAGAGACCAGGCCAGCCGGCCGGTCTTCTCAGCGACGTAGGCGGTGGCGGTCATGCCGTCGAACTCGACCGGGACGAACGGCATGTTGGGCAGCGCGGGCGGGGGAACCGGCTGGACCGGGGCCAGGATCTTGACCGCCACCGTTTTCTGGGTGGCCTTGAGGGTGGGGTCTGCGTCCATGACGGCGACCTGCCAGACGAGTTCGCCGGTGGTCTTGTCCTTGGCGTAGACGGTGCGTCCGCCGGTGGAGGCGGTGAAGTCCTTGACCTGCTCGACGTCGCCGACGATGTAGCAGCCGTGCGGGAAGACCTGGTCGAAGCTGACGGGGATGGGGCCTTGGATGGCCATGATGTGTTCTCCTGTTGTCTAGTCGGTCTATCGCTAACTCGTACTGTCGAGTTGAAGCTAATTGATGAACGGGTGCTCGACAAGACGAGTTTCCGTTCAGATGTGTGTCCTACGTCACACTACAGAGAGTAGGTGTCTTCCAGTTCGTGAAGCGTCCCCGGTAGGGCGACCTCGATGACCATGACCTGACGGTTCCCAGCGAAGACCCGAGCCGTCACCCCCATGACCGCCGCACTCTTGCCCAGCCCCAACAGCTTGATCTCATCGGCCGTAGGGTGACGAGCCGCCAAGCGCTCGATGACGTGATCCAGCCGCAGGCTCTTAACCGCTTGCACGTGCTGGCGAATGCCCACCGTCAACGGCAACGCCTTGCCAAGATCGGTTCCCTCGGCCAGCTCGATCGGACACCAGAAGGTGACCAACTCGCACGGCTGATCACCGTCGCTCAACAAGACCCGGCGCATCATGACCGGCGCCCCGGTGGGCAGAGCCAACGTCGCCGCGATGTTCGCCGGAGCCGGACGCGATCCCGCCTCCAGTACCGCAGCGCCCTGGTTGGCTTCCGCGCGATCCAAGACGGCACGGCCAGGCCGGGAGAAGTCCTCCTCAGCCAGCGGGGGCGCCATCTTCACATACGAGCCCTTGCCATGCTCCCGATCGATGAAGCCCCGCAGCTGCAACACCTGGAGTGCTCGCACCACAGTGGGACGACTGACCGCGAACTCCCGGATCAGCTGCGTCTCCGAGGGCAGCAAGGAACCGGGCGGATAGGTGCCGTCCGTGATCTTCTGCCGGATCTGCGCAACGATCTGGGCGTACTTCGGAGGCGCGTACTCCTCGCCGGAAACAGACATATTAACAACCCAACTACTCGACTTATCGTCAGCATAGATGCGAACTCCCGACTTGAAAAGCGAGCACCCTCGCAGGTGGGGAGTGTGGTGATGCGAGACCTCCGGCGCCCTCCGCAACCAGTCACCGCACCACCACACTCGTCTACCGAGCCCGCCCAGCCAGCAACGCCGACCAAACAGCCCGAGCTTCAGTGATCCTCCACGGACGGGTGTCATGGATCTGATGATCGCCATCGCGTCGAACGGTCCGCCTGATGAACCCCTGGCCGGCACCAACATGGAGTTCGTAGATCGTGGCTCGACACCCACACGTCCAGGACTCCGGTTGCGCCCTCCCCAAAGCCCCGTTCGGCTTCCGCCACTCCAGGCGCACATGATCACGCTGAACCAGAAGCACATGCGGACTGATCCCGAGGCACTCATCAGACAGGGTCAGCACGATGACCCCCCGCCCTCTCAGCAGGCAGCGGATAAGCCTTCCGAAGATCGGCGTAGCGGAACGCCACCCGCCGCGCGGCCCGGTCAGGTTCTTCCGCCGCATGCCAGGCGTACAGCACCCGTCCGCGCCTGGCGTCCAAGCGCCCCGTACTCCACCAGAAGGTCAGGCCATCGGACCAGACCGTCAATCCCGTCCAGACCGACACCACGGCCAGCCCGTAACCGTCGTTGACGTCGGCATTGATCCCACACCGTCCCAACGCCGCCCGCAGAGAATCCGCCGCTCTCACTGGCGAACAGGCATCGCCGAGGATCAGCCGTCCCGTAGGCAGCAGGAGACTCATGTGCCGGTCCGCATCAGCGACGCCGGATTGACCTTCTGTCCCTGACACAGCGAGCAGTCATCCCGGACACGGATGAAAGCCAGGGCCGCCCCCGGTAGACCGCCGATCAGGCCACGTCGCTGGCTGACGTACTTCCACCCTTTGCCGCCGCATGAGATGCATGGTTGCTCCGTCACGCCGTGCGACCTCCTCAGCTCAATCCCTACGCCTGATCGATCAGCCTCCAATAGACGTCTGCTCGACTAGAGGAGTAGTGCGTAAGACATTTATGACTCCTCTAGAGGAGTACGTCAAGTCCTACCGCGCAGGCAACTCATACGAGAGCACATAGGCATCGCTGGACATCACCGTGTCGCACACCTCCACCGCGCGACCATCGGTGGCATACGCCGTACGAACCAGGCGAAACACCGGAACACCCGGCGCCAGCTTCAGCGCCCGCACCTCATCACGCAGCGGCATCCGCGAACGGATCTCCTCCACGAAGTGATCCAGCCGAAACCCCAACTCCTCCAGGCGGGCATAGATCCCACCCGGACCACTGTCCGGCTGCGCGATCTGCGTATCCCGCGCGATCTCCGCCGGAATGTACGACACCGCCGTCTCTACCGGCTGACCGTTGATCAGATACCGACGTGAGCGTCGGATCACGTGATCCTCCGAAGAGATCCCGAGCTTCTCGGCCACCTCCGCCGACGCCCGCTCTTCGGTGATCTCGATGGAGTCGACGGACGGCTTGCCGCCGGCCCCTTCGGTCTCCGCGATGAACGCCGCCTTGCCCTGCTCCCGATGACGACGAGCGAACCGGTCGGAGGCCAGCCGCCGCACCGGAGGATGCGAGCGGACGAAGACGCCGCGTCCGTGCTCGGCCACGGTCAGCCCCTCGCTTTGAAGGACCTGGAGTGCGTTGCGGATGGTCATCCGCGCGACGCCGTAATGTTGCATGAGCTGAGCTTCCGAGGGCACCTTGTCACCTTCGGCCAGGACGCCCTGCTCGATCGCATGCCTGATGTGGTCGGCGATCTGCCGAAAGACAGCCCGATCACTGGTCGGGTCCAGACCCGGCAACGGCAGCTCGGCCACGACCAACTCCTCAACTCGTACATACGTGTACCGCAGCTTGAGAATAGCGATCAGCCGCCCCGGAGGACATCCGATGGATCACCACCCGCAGCACTCCGTCAGCGTGGCAGGCGTGATCATCGACGACCAAGGCCGAGCACTCCTCACCCAGCGCAGAGACAACGACCACTGGGAAGCACCCGGCGGCGTCCTCGAACGCGACGAGGACATCACCACCGGCCTACTTCGAGAGATCCACGAAGAGACCGGCCTGACGGTCGAGCCCGTCACCTTGACCGGTGTCTACAAGAACATGACACGCGGCATCGTCGCCCTGGTCTTCCGCTGCAAGGTCATCAGCGGCCACCTCACCGAAACCGACGAAGCCCGCGCCTTCCGCTGGGTCACCGCGGACGAGGTCTCATCACTCGCATCCGAAGCATTCGCGATCCGCGTCCTCGACGCCATGCATCAGCACCAGGCGCCGGCCATCCGCCACCACGATGGCACCCGTCTACTCGGATCTTCACAGCTTCACGAGTAACTGCCGAATTGTTCTTATGGGTATCAAGGCGGCGGCGCGGCGCGCCGCCGCACGGCCCGCCGCCCGCCCGCCGGCCGGGCATGCGGCCTGGGGGCCGGTCCCAGCCGACGGCGGGACTCAGGGCCGCGCGCCGCACCCAGCACCCGCCGTACCCGGCCAACCCACCGCACCGAGGCCGCACCGCCGCCCCATCTATCGCCGTCGAGCTCGCATCACTAAGAAAACAGCGACGGCCACAACCACAAAAAATAAAATTTCGAGCCAGCCCAGACCAAACATGCACGTCCCTTCCAGGCGAGATCACTGGCCTCTACAGTGTTCGCCCGGACGAGCTTGGTCAAGGCCGTTTGCACTCCCGGCTGGAGCCTCCACCCGATGAAGTCAGGGCTTTGAAGTACGAGTACAGCCCTCACGATCGCCTGATGAGGGCTGATCTCCGTTCAGGGTCGGGGGCGATCGAAGGTCTGGGACTTCGTTCCTCAGCCCCAGCCCGCCGGGCACCAGGGCGATGAAGGGGCAACTGTTCCCCGTGCCCTCCTCGTGCCCGTTGCGTGCCCGTCAGGAGGGGGACCAAGGGGGACTCACGGGGAACCACGGATACTCGGCCCTCTCCCCCGCAGGTCAGTGCTTCCCCAGATCAGCGACCAGGTGCGCTAGAGACTTCCCAAGCTGACAGCGCGGTTCGATTCCCGTCGTCCGCCCCAGAGAAGAAGGCCGCTCCGGAGGAAATAGCAACCGAGAAGATCGGGTAGGGCAGGTCTGCGATGCTTTGGATGTGGAGATCAACGCAATAACTGAGGACGAGGTTGTCGTCATTCTGAGCCGCGACGATGTCTCCCTGATCAACAACGCGCTCAACGAGGTCTGTAACGGCATCCACCTAGATGACGC
The DNA here is from genome assembly GCF_051918945.1 of Streptosporangium sp. LJ11. Taxonomy (NCBI): domain Bacteria; kingdom Bacillati; phylum Actinomycetota; class Actinomycetes; order Streptosporangiales; family Streptosporangiaceae; genus Streptosporangium; species Streptosporangium sp. LJ11. The sequence continues at coordinate 134,692 of NZ_JBPXMB010000015.1, read as the reverse complement.
CGACCTTCACACGCGCATGGGCTTCCGCAGAGACGAGATCCAAGCCATTCTCAAAACGATCAACCATGCGGGTCGTCAGATGAAGGAGCTTGGAAACAGGCGCAGGTCCTAGACACACCCCTTACTCGTACGGCGTGCCCGTCGTGTGCCCGATGGGACGGGAAACGAGGGGGAACAGCGGGGAGTCACGGTGAACGCGATCAGGGCTGTGAGCTGCGTCTTCACAGGTTGAGCAAGATCGGTATCCGTCTTTGCAAGCAGGATGTCAGGAGTTCGAATCTCCTGGGCTCCACAGCCAAAACACCCATCCCCTGATCCTGGTATGAGGCATCCGGGCCATTAACGGGCCATTAGCTCACTCAGGCCGCTGTGGCCGTCTCGCCGCCATCGTTCTCCCCGGCCGATGATCCGCCGGCCGGCCCGGGACTTGGGCGGACCGAGCAGCATCTCTACCCCCTCCAGTTCAAGGCGGCGGCGCGGCGCGCCGCCGTACCCGGCCCTCTGTCGCACGCCGTCCGGGCGTGCGGCGTGGGCGCCGGTCCCGGCCAGCGGCGACCCGGGCCGTAGCCGTACCGCGCACCCGCCGTACCCAACGAATCCGCCGACCCCAGCGCCGCGTCGCCCCTCATGATCTCCCGCCGCTCTAGTTTCATCCGTCACACTGACTGGCATGACGACGGCCCCCCCATCCCTGGTAACACGAACTCTCGCTGCAAGGCGTCACCGTTTTATAGCTCTCCTTATCGATAACCTGATTTTTTACATAGCAATCTCGCCAATCTATCCGCTGCTTGTTGAAGACCCCGAGGTGTCTGAAGAATCGGTCCTCATCAGTTATCTCAACCCGTACGCCGGGAATTCCAATTGGCCAATCGAAGTCGCGGTCACCGTCCTGTTGGCTGTCTATTTCTGGCTGCAACACGCACTGTGGGGCCAGACGCTCGGCAAGCGACTTTACCGCTTGAAGGTGGTGTCCAGTACAACTGGAGAACCACCGGGCCTCAGCCAGGCGGGAATTCGAGCCCTTGTCCACCCAGCCCTCATGTTGACGCCGTATTCCGGGGTGCTGATCAACCTGGTCGACGCGCTGTGGATATTCGTCGGCCCGAAGCGCCAATGCCTACATGACGTGATTGCCGGAACCGTCGTGGTTGATCTTAGCGACCCCAACAGGAAAGGGTTCGGAGGACCCGGTTTCCTGTTTGGCTTAGGCATCATCCTCACTCTCCTCACAGCCCTCGTGCTGTTCATCTCCCTGGTAATGCCGAAGTAGCCCATTGTGCCGACTGGAAACACAACCTCCGGCGGGGGCACTCGGTTCCGAGGGGAGAGAGTCGACGAACGCTTCAGCCTTGGGTTGGCTCATGCCCTCTTTGCTCCGTACAAGGAACACGGCCTCCTTCCGGCGGCCGGCGGAGACCAGGTTGCGAACCCTGGTGGGAAGGTCACCTTCCCAGGGCATCGGGAAGTCCGGCAGAACATGCCCGGCTCGCAGGGTTTTCGCCACATCCTCTGCTTCGTCTTGAGATACCTGGCTCTCCTTCCTGATCAGCTCAATGGCGTCCGTGAACCTGCCCGCCTCGATGAGGTCGTGCGCTCGGACCTGTACTCCGACAGGAGTGACAAGGCCCAGATCGATGTGGACGCGTACCACGTTGGACCTTGCTCTCCAGTGACGGATCCCGAATCCAACGATCATGAGGAGGAGAAGAAAGAGAATCAAGCGAACCTGATCCAGATCGAACACATGTTGATCGTAGCGAGCAGGTATGACAACAGACAGATTCAGCTTGCGATAGCGACCGGTCGCATACCAAGGGCCACCTCCCTGATCGAGAAGTGGCCTGTCTGGTGCAGGAGTGACTGTGAACCGAGCTGCTCACCCAGCCGTTTGAGTGCCCTGCGCGTTTCCTCTGACGAGACCTCGCTGTAAATGTTCATGGTCACTGAGATCTGGCTGTGGCGGAGGATCCGTATCGCCACGCGTGGGGGACGTCCTGGATTTCCGAGCCATCCCGTAGGAAGTCTGTAAGCGCTATGAGCAGGGAGACCCGACCAACCCCAAGGCCGACATGCTCACTCACGCGTTCGGCGAGCCAGGGCTCGCGACGTACGTGGTCCTGGACGAGCAGCGTGAGGTGTGTCTCATCCGTGTTGAGTGGCCATGATCCTGCTTAATACGACGGCGGTACGGCAACGCCCGATGGGCACCAACGGTTTCAGTATCTGAGCCATGCCAAAGACCGGACCTCTGGGTGAGCAATTGAGTGACAACGATCACGGACGAGGCTGGACAACGGCGGATCACCGTGGACCGTAAGCCCAGGTGGGAGCGGGTATAGCCCATGGTCTCGCCCCCGCCTGGGTTGCTTTGAAAACAGGACGTCAGAAGTTCGAATCTCCTGGGCGCCACCATCCTCACGGGCACGAAGAGGCCCAGATCCCGGTGCCGGTGAGACTCCCGCCGCCCGCTCCAACGGCGCGTCGGCATTGCAGCGTTTCAGCTCAGGTTGATGGGGTTGGTGAGCGCCGCCATGTGCCCGCCGGGATGACGCACCTCGATGCGAACGAACGCCGACTCCTCCGCGCTGGTACGCCACTCCAAGGACCCTGATCCGTCGACGGGCGACGATTCGCGGTACGCCTTCCCGCGATCGGTGTGAAAGCTGACAGTGCCGGATGGCACACCACGCACGTCCACCCGCACCACAGCCGGTCCGTCGCCGGTATCCAGCCGCTCCCCGATGCCTGGACTTCTGAGCCCTCCCGTCGGAAGTCCGTAGGCTCTATGAGAGGGGAGAGGAGACTCCAGCATGACCGCACGGCCGCAGGACTTCGACGTGGACGGGCGGAGACAGAAACCGCTGCGACATCGAGCCGTCGGCGGCCCGGAATCGATCGGTGACGACATCGAGGGGGCGAGTACGTCCTCGATTATCCTGTGGCGATGGGCATCAGGAACTACCTGGTCGAAGGAGTTTCCTGCACGGGCAAGACGTCGGTCTGCAAAGAGTTGCGGCGGCGCGGCTACCACGCCATCAACGGTGACACCGAGTTGGCTTATCAGGGCGATCCGGAAACAGGTAGGCCAACGGATAGCCTGGCGCACGAGAACCACATTTGGCAGGTAGACAAGGTAAGAGCCCTGGTCGCCGACCCGGATGAGGCGATGACATTCTTCTGCGGTGGTTCCAGGAATTTTTCTCATTTCATTGATTTGTTTGACGGCGTTTTCGTCCTGGAGGTCGACCTCGACACGCTGAATCAGCGACTTGACCAGCGACCGGAAGACGAGTGGGGCAGCAAGCCGGTGGAAAGGGAACTCATCGTGCGGTTGCACCGAACGAAAGAAGACATCCCGAAAAACGGCGTCCCAATCGACGCCACCGCGCCGCTCGCGCACGTCGTTGACGAGATCGTTCGTCGAACCGAAGCCAATAAATAGCCACAACCCGGGAAACCGGTCGAAAGCATCAGGCTTGCATCAAGAGCCCTTCGACGCCCGGCGCAACGGCACGCAGAGGAAGCGGGGCGTGCGGTACGCGTCCGTGACGTTCACCGAGGGCAGGGTGGGGCCGTACGCCGAGGAGAGCCTGCGGAGGTACCGCTCGGGGGCCAAGAAGGACTTCGAGCCGGCGGTGGCCACGCTGCGCGGATGCCGCTCATTGATGCGAGACGCAACGTGGACAGACCTGATCGTGCAGAACCTTCACCTCCTCTCCTCGGTTTCAGCACACCTCCATGCTTGGCTCCGCCCATGGGACAGGAACGGGACCTGGGGCGGCGTCTTGAGCCGGTTCCGGCCCGAACAGACACAACGAGGGAGGGCAGGGCGGGCTGCGTCGCTTTCTTCGCGGTGATGTCGCTGCCGGTGCTCGCGTTCGTGAACTGGGTCGTCGCGACGTCTGTCATCCGTGCCATCCAGTGTGAGCAGTACGAGCGGGGAGGCGTCCTGGACTGCGGTGGCTCGCCCGCGACGGGGGAAGCCTTCACCACCGGGGCGCTGTCGGCGGTTCCGGTGCTGGCCGTGCAGATGTCGCTGATCGGTTTCGCGATCCGGCGGGTTCGAAACGGGCCGCGCCCGCTCGCTCGGAGAAGACGCTCGCACCATGGAAGCCGTTTGCGTGAATGACCAGGTCGCGAAAATGGATCTTCGGAAGGCCCGCGCTCACGAGAGCCTGAGCCCAGACGCGGCGGTTGAAGTCGGTGTTCCGGAGTGGCCCGTCATCCGGTCCCGCGAGGATCAGCCCGTTGTCGCCGTCCCGGGTGGAGTCCTTCACGTGCGCCCGCAGGTCCTCGATGATCAGTTCGGGGATCACCACGGTCCGCCCGCCCGCCGCCGACCTGGCGCCGCACAAGGCCCGTCGCTCCGACTGCCCGGTGTCGCGGGGATGAGCGTTAAGGTGACGTCGTGATCAGCAAGCCGCCTGGGTTGCCCTTCGTGGTCGTTTTCTCAGCCGCGGCAGCCGTCGTCTTGACATGGGCCAGCTACCCGTACTGGTACGGGATCGAGATGTTCCTGTTCACGATCCCCGTTGGTGTGTTGCTGCTCGCTTACTGGGCCATTCGAATGGTGTGGGCCGAGCGCAAGGGAACCTTGGGAAGCTCCTCCAGCGGCCGCTGGATCATCCCGTGGTTCGTCGCGGGCGGCGTCATGCTCGCCCTCATAACCGACGCGCCGTTCTGGATACGCTTCACGCTCTCCGCACCCAGCATGGAGGCTTACGCCAAAGCCGTTGCCGAAAATCCCGACCGCGAAGAGCCCTGTCAGTGGGTGGGCCTGTACTACGTGTGCGGTGGACAACAGCACTTTAATGGTGATACCGGAGAAAAGGTGCCCGGCAGTGCGGAGTTCAGCGCCCAGGACTGGTTCCTGCACGACAACAAGGGCTTCCTCTGGCTGCCCTTCGGTGAGCCGGTCGAGACTTCCGACAGCAGCTACCGCCATTTGAAGGACCGCTGGTACGGCTACCAAGGCTGGGACAACTGGTAACCGGCCGGCCGTATCGGCTACAGCGCCGAGCCGGCCGACGACACCAGCGCGGTGTTCACCCCCGAAGAACTCGCCGACGACGGCATCGTCTTGATGATCTGAAGCCTTTCGAAGATCAGTACAGGTGCTGATCGGGTGTCCGGTCCCATGAGATGCCGATGCGGCCGGGCAGACCATGGGCCCGGTAAGGTAGCGATCTTCGGCTGGCTCAGGCTCCCGGAGTCCTTGAAGGCGAACACCCAGGATGAACCCTGACCGGACGCCCGAGCGCCTCCGTCTCGACGCCGCGCTGGACCGAGTGGCCGTCACTTTCCGCGGCATGACCGCCCGTCCCGACGAGCAGAACTGCGAGTGCCACTGGGGCGGCGCGGAAGACCTCGCCCGGTTGAAGGTGCCGGATGCGGAGTTGAGCCCTGACCGTCTGCGTGCCGCCTGGCAGGCCGAGGACTGGGATGACCACGCATCCGTGCTGCGCCGCATCCTGCCTCAGCTCTCCACGGCCCTCGCCGGCGGCCGCGCCGAGTCCTTGTTCGGCATCGAGGAGGTCGGGTATTCACTTGCTTTGGGCGAGTGGTGGCAGTGGCCCGCCGAGCAGGCCGCAGCGGTGCGGGAATTCCTGCACGCCTGGTGGGCCCACACACTCACCGGCCCGGATCCCGCTGTGCCCGCGCACGAGGTCCTCGCCCTGTGTGCAGAAGCCTCCACCACGCTCAGCCCATGGCTGCACACCTGGGAAGCACACACGCACGCCGTGGCCGACCGGCACCTGGCCGAAGCGGTGGCGCACTGGGAGTACCGCTTACTGGGGGATCAACTTCCCTGGGAAAGCTGGAACTGGGGGAACGAGGAGGAGACGCGTACCGAGTTGACGGCCTGGCTGATCTGCCACGCCCCTGTCCGGCTCCGTGCCCAGAACGCTCCCGCAGAACTGCTCCACCGGGTACGGCTGCTCGGTCTCACCGGCCCCGCTCGCTGGGAGGACCCGCACTGGCCCAACCGCACCTACTGAGCCACCGCCCACCGCTGATTTCTGTACTCAGCCTCCTAAGGAAGTAAGAATCTTGAACACTTTCGGTAAGAGAAAGGCCGCCACCAGTGACTATGCGTGGTGGGGCCAGTCCCGCTGGCCAGAGTTCTGCTTCACTTTCATCGCCAGACTCACGCCTGAAGAGGTGTTCCACCGGCTGCTCTACTGTCGGGTGTTCGGCGCGGAAGAAGCCGAGCTGTTCAGCGAGGAGCCGGAGAGCACGGCGTCGGACAGTTCTCACTTCGCCGAGGAGATCGAGGCGTTGGAGCCGGCCCGTCGTGTCGCCGCCGGCGACGTGGGCGCCGAAACGCTCGACCGGCTGGAGCCGGCCGTCGACGACCTCGCGATGGCCTACCAGGCGACACCACCGGCCGAGTTGCTGGAACGGGTACGTCGGCACCTGTCGTACGTCTCGCACCTGGTCGACGCCAAGAAGACGTTCGCCGAGCACCGCCGTCTTCTCACGGCCGGTGGCTGGCTGGCGCTGCCGGCCTCCACCTGCCACATCGACCTTCGCCAGTTCGAGGCCGCCGGACCAACTGGGTGAAGACGACCACGGACGAGGCCGGACGACGATGGATCACCGTGGACCGTAAGCTCAGGTGAGAGCGGGTTCCGGTTCGGTCTTGCCCTCGTCGGCGAAGACGGACACGGGTCACGTCCCGCGGGATCGCGGCCCCAACGGAACCACACCGTTGAGGTGGGTGGCCAGCTCACGGCGGGTGGTGATGCCGAACTCCACGTAGATGTGCCGTAGATGGTTGTCGACGGTACGGGCCGAGATGCCCAACTGCTCGGCGACGTCCTTGCTGGGCATCCCCTGTGAGGCGAGCAGCGCGATCTCCTGCTGCCTCCTGGTGAGCCGGGCACCGCTGCCCCCTGTGGTGAGGGCGGGAGTCCGGGCCCCCTCGCAGCGGGCTGCGAGTAACTGAGCGCGGAGCGCGGCGGCCCGGGCGCGGCGGGAGTCACCGGCCTGCCGCAGGATTCCGGCGGCGACGCTGGCCGCCTCGGCGGCCAGGAGGTCGGCACCGATGGTCTCCATCTCCCCGGCGGCGGCGAGCAGCCGGTCGGGGCATCCTTCGGCCCAAGCGGCGGCCAGGTCGGCTCGCGCCCGGTGGAACCGGCCGTCGACCGCCTCGGCGATCTCCGCCAGCCGCTCTGCGACCTCACACGCTCCTCCGAGCCGGACGAGGTCGGTCAGCAGGACGGACTCGAACGCGATCTGCCCGCGTTCCCTGGCCTCCCGCGCCGCCGCGGTGAGGACGGCCCGGGCATGGGAGAGCTCACCTTGGACGGCGTGCAGCCAGGCCACTCCCAACCGCTCTTCGGGCATGTGCACCGCGCACGTCAGCCGGTCGTACTCGGTCAGGGCCGCTTCGGCCGCCTGTAGATCGCCCTGCAGGGCGGCCGAAGCGGCCAGCCCGGAGAGTGCCAGCGGCAAGACGATCGCGGTGTAGGGGCGTGCCGCTCGGACGAGCTCGGCGTACCAGCGGCGGGCCTGCCCGGGATGGCCCGCCAGCCACGCGGCACGTCCCAGCTGGAAGGCGAGGAGTCTCTGTTCGGGGCTCGACATGCCCTGGGCGAGCGTTCGGTAGGCCTCCTCGCCCACTGTCCGGCTCTCGGCCAGGCAGCCGGTCTCCGCCAGAGCCAGCGTGAGGACGGACTGGTGCGCCGCCTCGTGGGTGGTCATGGAGTACAGCTCGGCGTCGACGGCTGCGCTGACGGAGGTGGCGCGTCGGGCCCAGGTCAAGGCCTCCTCACCTCGGCCCAGGAACGCCAGCGCCGCCGACCTGGTCGTCACGGCGATCAGCCATGTCATCACATCCGGTGCGGGCCCGGAGTCCAGGGGCAGGCGCGAGCACAGGGCGAGGCTGCGCGGGAACTCGCCCAGAGCGAAGCAGCCGGCGGCCTCGGTGGCGATGAGGACCTGGCGGCCGGAAGGGCTTGTGACCCGGTGGCGGGCGACTTCGATGACCTCGCGGACCGTCCGCTGCGAGGCTCCCAGACCCCAGATGAGGTTCTGCACCCGCAGGCTCGTCACGAGCAGCGTCTCCTGCTCGTCGCCGGCCAGCGCGACCGCCTGCGACAGCACGGTCTCGGCCTGCCCGAACTCGCCCGTCTCGTACAGCGTCTTGCCCAGGAGCAACCGGTATTGAACGCCGTGCCGTTCTTCGGGTACGGCGCGCAGGAGGGAGAGCGCATTGGCGTAGGCGCGTGTATGGATGGCCAGGGCCGCGGCCCGCATGAGCAGTGCCGGATCCGCCGTTCCGGTGGCCGCCAGCTGGTAGGTGGCCAGTCGCATCGCGTCCTCACGCCGCCGGGCCCCGCTTTTCTCCAGCAGGGAGAGGCGGTGCAGCAGCGTTTCCTGGCGCCGGACCGTGGTGATGTCGGCGCGCAGCACCTCGCCGTAGAGGGGGTGCGCCAGCCGGACGGCGGTGCGCCGCCGTTCCCGGCCGATGACGATCAGTCCCGCCCGTTCGAGCTCGTCGAGTGTACGGGGCTGGACATCGAGGGTGAGCTGAGCCACGGACAGCGGCTCGCACAGCGCCAGGGCCTCCAGCACGTCACGGCCCTCGGGCGACGCGGCGGAGAGCCGGGAGCGCAGGAGATCGGTCAGGCGCCGCGTCCCCGGTAGCCGGCCCGGGGTCATCTCCCACAACTCGCCGTCGCAGGTCAGGATCCCGCCGGTCACCGCTCCGATCACCAGCTCGCGCAGGTAGAGCGGATTACCGCCGCTGGCGATGAACATCTGGCTGACCGTGTTGCTGCCCACGTATCCTCCGAGGACCCGTTCCAGCAGCTCCTCGACCTGCGGCCGCCTGAAGTCGACAAGGTCCATCTGCTGCACCGAGTCCTCGCACGACAGCGCCGCCACCGCCGCGCCGGGCGGCTCCCCGGTGCTCACCGAGCCGAGGAGGAAGATCACACCGGCGTCCATCAGCTGCCTCAGCAGCACCACCGAGGTCGCGTCGAGCAGGTGGACATCGTCCACTCCGATCACCATCGGGACCGGGTCCGTTCCGGACCGCGCCAGCAGCCGCGCCACCGATGCGAACCCCGTGACCGGGTCGGACAGGTCCGCCTCGGCGGGCAGTAGATGAGCGACGGCTCCCAGGGGAATCGAGGCAGCGGCCGCGGTGGCCACCGCGCGGCCGATGCGCCGACCGGCTCCCTCCGCCCGCTCCAGGCACTCCTCGATCAGGCGGGACTTCCCTGCTCCCCTCGGCCCGAAGACGATGAAGCCTCTGACCCGAGGGTCTTCCAGGGACTCGTCGAACTTCTCCAGTTGCGATGCACGCCCTATGAGCGGCCACCGCCCCAGCAAACTCTCCTGGCTCATCCCGTAGTACCTCCGCCAGTCCTGCGACTCCAGCAGCCGGGACGAACTCGTCGGTGTGCAGGCTCTGTAACAGGCACCGTTCAGACGCTATGTCAGAAATATCAGGATATCGGATGTATTTCTCCGGCCTGGCGCCGACCCGGCCGCAGAGGAATGCGTATATATACGAACTATAATCTGATTTTGGATGGCCGGAACTTTTCAGGATGTAGGGGAAACGCCTGAGACGGCACGAGGGTCAGCCGGAAATTGAGTAATCGTTACTCATGACCGCTCCCTGGCGGCGTCCCCATCCTGATAGGCGAACCGCCATCCGCCCGCGTCTTACGACATGACGTCCGCGGGCCGGCGGTCCGCCCCGGGCACACCGTCAGCGTGGATGGCCGCCCCCCTTTCCGGCCCCGGGCGGGGAACCTTTTCATCGATTACCAGAGGGGTTGAAGAAATGCTGTTCCGCCTGCTCGGAAGCGTTCGGATCGAGAACGCGGAAACATCCATCGGTATCAGGTCGGCGCCGGTCAGGGGAGTGTTCGCGGCCCTTCTCCTCGACGAGGGGCGATCGGTTCCCGTGGAGCGGCTGATGAGATCACTTTGGGATGAATCTCCAGATTCAGCCCGAAAGAACCTGCGCCTGCACGTGGCCCGGCTACGGAGCCAGCTGACGGCGTTCTCCCTGCGGGAGCGCTTGATCACCCTACGGGGCGGCGGAGGAGGGTACCGCTTGCTCATCGAGCCGGACGAGGTCGACGCGATCAGATTCAAGCGGCTCGCCGCCCGGGGCTTCGCCGAGTTGCGCGCCCGATGCGCCGGCGCGGCCGAGGCGACGCTCAAGGAGTCGCTCGGCCTGTGGCAGGGGCCCGCTGGGCAGGACTGCGCCGCCTCCGAGCAGATGAGAGCCCGCTTCGCCGCCCTCGACGAACTGCATCTGACGGTACGGGAACGCCTGGTGGAAGCCCGGTTGGACCTGGGCCGCACGCTCGATCTCGTTCCCGAGATCCTTGACATCTTGGCCACGGCACCTTTTCGGGAGACCTCGTGGGCACACCTGATGCGTGCGCACTATCTCGGCGGCAACGCAGCGGGAGCGATCTCGGCGTGGACCTCCGCCACGGCGACGCTCAGCGATCATCTCGGCCTGGACCCCTCCGCCGAGCTGCGTGAACTCCACCTTTCCGTCCTTCGCCGGGACGACGACGCCATCCGCGGCCCCTCCTCCCGCCACCGGAGCGAGGGCCCGGATCCGGCACGTCCCGACCCCGCGTGGCCACGTCGGCGACTCTCCGTCGACGGGAGGCCCGTCGCGAACTCCGCTGCCCCCGCCATGGGCTGCCACCCTGCCTGACCGGGCACCGGCCGGGATCGCCCGCGGACCGGACGGCGGTTCCGGTGAGCGTCGACCGGACGCCTCACCGGCTACCTGCCGCCGAGAGGGCGCCGACCACCTTGCCGACCACGTCCGTCGCGGACACGTATCCGAAATGGCGGGAGTCCAGGCTCTGCCCCGGATTGTCACCGAGAAGGACGAGGCACCCGCCGGGGACCGAGGTCTCGCCCGCCCTGCGGGGTACCGAGGCGGGGACGGGATCCCCCTGGACGGCGGCGACCCTTTTGACGACCCGGCTGGGGGCGGAGCCGGGAGAGGATTTCCATGGGGGAACCGCTCCGCGCCGCCTGCCCGTTCCGGCCACGCCGGGACGCGCGGCGCGCCGGATCCCGCCGTACGAGGGCGCCGCCACGTACTCCGGGACGGCCACGATGTCGGCCACGACGATGTCTCCCGTTCGGATCCGGTCGGAGGGCAGCCGCCGTACCAGCACCTTGTCGCCGGGCCGGTGGGTGGGATGCATGCTGGCGCCCGAGATGATCGCCACCAGGAGGTTCCGGCGAGCCCAGAACACCGCGGCGGCACCGGCTGCGAGCGGTGTGAGGATCAGGGCGAGCGGAGCGGTCACCGACCGGCCTGTCCGGGAAGGACCTCCAGGTAGCCCTCGGCCTGCATGGAGAACAGGTCGGCGTAGGTGCCGCCGCGGGCCACCAGTTCCTCGTGGGTGCCGTGCTCGACGACGGTTCCCTCGTCGAGCACGACCAGCAGGTCGGCATCGCGCACGGTGTTGAGCCGGTGGGAGATCAGCACGTTGGTACGGCCCGTCCGGCGCTGCCGCAGCCTGCGGTGGATCTCGTACTCGGCCTCGGCGTCCAGGCCGGAGCTGGGTTCGTCCAGGATCATCAGGTCGTGCCCGGTACGCAGATGCGCGCGGGCCAGGGCCAGCCGCTGCCACTGGCCTCCCGACAGGGTCACGCCGATGGCGCCGGAGGTGTCCTCGGGGGTGTCCTCTCCCTGGAAGAACAGCCGTGACAGCAGGGTGTCGTAGGAGCGGGGCAGGCGGCTGACGAACTCGTGGGCTCCGGCGTCGACGGCCGCGGCGGTGACGCGCTCGCGGTCGTGCAGGTACTCCAGATCGCCCAGGCCGATGTTCTCGGCCGCGGACAGGTCGTACTCCATGTAGTCCTGGAAGACCACGCCGATGCGGGCACGCAGTTCGGCGGGGTCCAGTTCGCGCAGGTCGACGCCGTCCCACAGGATCGCGCCGCGCTCGGGGTCGTACATCCGGCACAGGAGTTTGATCAGGGTGCTCTTGCCCGCGCCGTTCCGGCCGACCAGACCCACCGTCCGGCCGCGGGGGATGGTCAGGTCGAGGCCGCGCAGCGCCCAGGTGTGGTCGGGAGAGTAGCGGAACCAGACGTCGCGGAAGACGATCCCGCGTGCCAGCGGCGCGATCGCCCTGGGAGAGCGGGCGACGGGCAGATCGGGTTCGGTGGCGACCACCTGGAGGTAGTGGTCGAACAGCAGTAGTTGACGGTGGCACTGGGCGATGGTGTGCACCAGTGACACGCTCGCGCTCTGCACGCCGCCCACCGAGGCGACCAGCAGCGAGATGTCACCGACGCTGATCCGGCCGCCGGCGGCGGCGAGTACCGCCCACAGCAGCGTCCCGCCCGACACCGCGGCGCTCCCCAGGCCGATCAGCGCCTGGGCGCCGACCTCGCGGCGGTCCATGTCGCGGTTCTCCCTGTTGGACAGGCGCCGCTGGGCCGTCATGAGCTCGCGCAGGTAGGTGCCGATGGCGAACAACCGGATCTCCTTGGCGGCCTGGACACTGGTCAGCAGATCGCGGAAGAACATCTCCCGGCGTTCGATCGGGCTCAGCCGCCACGACAGGCCGGCCCGGCGGCGGGCCATCGACAGCTCCACGGCCAGCATCGGCAGGACCGAGGCGAGGATCACCGCGGGCAGCCAGGGGGAGATGACCGTCAGCGACCCCAGGAAGCCCAGACCGGTGACGACGGCGCGGACGACCGACAGGGCGGCGGAGACCATGATCCCAGGGGTGGTGGCGCCGTGCTGCAGTGCCATCTGCATCCGGTTGAGGAAGACGGGGTCCTCGAAACGAGCCATGCCCACGAAGCGCTCGGCCGTGACGAACAGGTGTTCCTGGGCCAGCAGCCCGACGCGGCGTTCGACCTCACGGGAGGCGTACTGGGTGACGTGCGGTATCAGACCGGTCACCACGATCGTGACGGCGAGCGCGACGCCTTTCCCCGCGACCGTGCCGGGAGAGGCTCCGGCGGTGATGTCGTCCAGCACCAGTTTGGTCAGCCACGCCGTCACGACCGGTGCCGGCGCGGTCGCCAGCGTGAGCGTGACGACGACGGCGGTGAGCAGCGGACCGGCCTGCCAGCTCAGCCGTAACGCGATGATGATCTTCCGCATGGGTCAGACCGTTTCCAGGGCGGCCGCCGCGTCCTGGATCAGGGTGCCGGAAGCGCGGACGACGCCGCCGGGATCGACGATCGCCAGCGCCGGATAGGCCCTGACCCCCAGCGACCCGCATACCGGCCCGCCGTGGGTCTTCTCCACCACCACGGTGGCCACCGGTTCCAGGAGCGCGGCCTTCTCGGCCGTGCCGTCGGCGCCGACCACGAGGGCGAGCACGCGCTCACGGCCGGCGAAGGCCGGGGCGAACCTGATGAACTCGGGCAGCCGTTCCTCGCAGGCGGGGCACCCGACGGAGAACGCCGCCACGAGGGTCGGGGCATTGGCGAAGAACCCCTCGTCGAGAGGCGTACCGTCCGCGGCGGCGGTACGGAAGGCGCCCAGCCGATCCCCGGCCTCGCGCATGACCGGCGGGAGAGCACCGGGCGGCGGATACCCGGCCGGGAACGAGGCGGCCTGACGCGCCAGCAGTTCGCCCTGCGCGCGCAGCCTCCGGGCCACTCCCACGGTGAGAACGATGTCGAGCGCGCACAGCACCATGACTGCGCCGACGAGCACCACAACGACATTCAACATGATCATCCTTAGTGGTTCCACGGTTACACGTTCGCCGGCGCCTGCGGCGGTCAGACGAGCGGCCGGAACAGCTCGGTTATGTCGTCGGCGAGCAGCACCAGAGCGGCCCCCGCCAGGCCGGTGACCGCCGCCGCCGCGACACCGGCCGGTTCCAGCGCGACGGACGCGGACGCGGTGCCGAAGGAGAGCACCACCCCGGCCAGCGAGGCGACGAGCAGCGCCCCGTTGTGGACGAGCCGCCCCGGCCCCACCGGCGTGGACGAAGGGCCGAAGCAGTTGCAGACCACGTGCCGGCGGAGGCGCACGGCCGTCGCGATCGCGACCGTGAACGCGGCCAGCAGCACCATCGCGATCACGAACCCGGCACCGGCCGTGGACGGGACGGCGAGCAGCACGGCCGCGGCCAGCTCGCCCGCGACGACCGCAGGCGGCACGAGGGCCCTCGGCACCAGGGGCAGCCGCGGTGCCAGTTCACCGGCGGCGGCGCGGAAGGAGGCGTAGGCGTCGCGGGAGCGCACCTTGCCCACCGCCGAGACCACGAGGACCACACCGACCAGAAGCCGGCAGCAGATCAGGACGTACTCCATGGAAACCCCTAATCTGGAGGGGGCGCCGCGACTCTTCGCCAGTCGCGGCACCCGTCCCTCCCCGATGGAGGCGGTCACTCACATGACGGGTCCGGCCGAGGCGGCCCGGCTCAGCACATCATGAACGGCGGGCAGGTGGACGGCGGGCACGGGTGGAGGGGAACGAAGGGCCCGTAGGGTGAGCTGTTCCCGCCGCAGATCGGCGTGCCGCACGGCAGAGTCTCCAGCACCTGCGTCACACCGTTGCAGATCTTGACCCGCTTCAGGCCTATCGTGTTGTACGGGACGCCCCCGACGGGAGGGCAGGTGAACTGTTGCCACTGCTCGACGCACGCCATCGCCTGCGCCTGCGTGCCGGGGACCAGACTCTCCAGCAATCGGTCGGCGAACGACCGAACGGTTCGAAGCATCGGTTGACCTTCTCTCTCATGACGGCTCCTCTCTTCGAGGGAGCCGAACGCTGCGACACGGATCAATCTAGGAAGCTCCCGCATGGGAACCGCATACAAGCGGCATGGTCGGCGAACACGCGTTCGGCCCGCCGCCTCCCGGGTCACGCACCCGCGAAGGGCTCGACGACACGGCAGGGGTTCGGGGACGGCGGTCTCCGAGTCCACAGGCGGATCTGACGTCACGCGATCATGATCGGCTCCAGGCGGGGCCACGCGAAGCCGCCAGGTGGGACCGTATGGAACCGTCCCGGCCACCAGATCGGAACACGGCGGTTCGGCGGCCCGGACACCCCGCGTTCCTACGTTCCGCCCCGGGCGGGAGGCCGGATGCCGACCGTCGTCGATCGGCAGCGCACTGCACGCGCTTTCAGCTCTCCGGTCGCGATCATGACTTGTACGACATCAGCCATCGAGACGAAGCCGGGTTTGTGAATGATCACCAGGTCCGGGCACCAGAAAGACCGGCCGTTGAGGCATCCGCCCGTACCCTGCCTGCGATCCATGATCCCGGAGATGGTCTCAAGGGTCATGAAGGTGGCAGGGCGCCGAGTGCCGTCAGGAAGCGTGATGGTCGCATCGGCCTGATCGGCGGTCTCGGGATCACGCCCTTCCCGGCCGGGGATTCAGCACCCGAAGCCAGGATCGCCGATGCGACGAAAGGGACCGTCGACCCCGACCACATGGCGAGTCTGCCGGCCTTGCACGTCGCGTGCCCGATGGGGCGATAAACGAGGGGGAACAGCGGGGAGTCACGGGGAACGCGATCAGTGTTGTGGGCCGCGTCTTCGCAGGTCGAGCAAGATCGGAATGCGTCTCCGCAAGCAGGATGTCAGGAGTTCGAACCTCCTGGGCTTCACCGTCGAAGGGCCGGGCAGGCGCGGGCCTCAGGCCACCCACCCGTTGCCCGCTCGTTGGACGGGATCTCGCCCCGATGATCCTCGCTCCGCTCGGGAGTTCTTTCCCGGGCATGCGTTCGGCCCGCAAGAAGGTCTTCACGTGGGGCGCTTCGCGCAAGAAGAGCGCAATTGCCGTCATTGACGCGAACGCGGTCTCTTCGAGCTCGTACAGCTGAGATGTACAGCTACATTTCGTTGCCTTCCATGGTTCGTCTACGTGCTTTGAGGGCGCGGCTGGAGGCTGTCGAGGAAGATGCGGGTGCGTCGGTCGTAGTCCTCGCGGGCGGGCTCAGGCCAGTCGCGCAGCACCAGGCCGTTGGTCACAGCATGCCCAAGTCCATCGCGGTGTTCGGCGCGGGATCCGGGCTGGGCCAGGCCGTTGCCCGCCGCTACGGGCGCGAGGGCTACGACGTGGTCCTCGTCGCCCGCCGCCGTGAGCCTCTGGAGCAGTTGGCCAAGGACCTGTCCGCCCACGGCGTCATCGCCCACGTCATCACCGCCGACCTCTCGGACACCGACGCCGTGCCCACCCTGGCTGAGCAGATCCGCTCTGCCGTCGGCCATCTCGATGTTCTTTACTATGGGCCGGCCGGTGGCGATGCCGGTTTCACACCGGCAGCCGAACTGGCCCCCGGGCAGCTCGCCGACCTCATGCCCCTGATGGTCTACACGCCCCTGGCGCTTGTGCGGGAGTTCCTCCCGCGCATGCTCGAACGCGGTGAGGGAGCCGTTCTCACCGCGCAGGGCGCCAGCGCCCTCGCCGGCGTGCCGAACATGAGCGGCCCCGGTCCCGCTACGGCGGCCCAGCGCAACTACCTGCAGTCCCTGCAGGCAGAGGTTGGTGACAAGGGCGTCTACATCGGCAGGATCTATGTCGGCGCCCTCATCGGCGGCAGCGCGATGGACGAGAAGATGCAGGCCGCGAGGGCAACCGGTGCGCCCGTTCCCGACTGGCAGACCGTCGCCCCCGCCACGCTGGCCGACCTCCTGTGGAACATGCACACCACCGGAACACCTTCTGAGACCATCTACCCCGAAGGGCTCTTCGATCACTGAACCCAAGCGCTCCCCACGACTGATGCCGGGGGATTCCAGCCGGTTCCCTTCGCCTGCCCGTGACCGCGACGGCCGGCCCAGCGTATGGTCCTTTCCGGAAAGACGGCGGCAGGAAGGCGCGAACGCGTGGCGTGGGCCGGCTACGAGCTGGAGTTCGAGGACACCTTCGAGGCCGACCGCCTCGACGAGGATCGCTGGGTTCCCCGGTACCTGCTCCAGTGGAGCGGCCGCGCGGCCTCCGCCGCCCGCCACGAGCTGGACGGCGGGCGCCTGCACCTGCTGATCGAGGAGGACCGGCCGCCCTGGTCGCCCGAGCTCGAGGGGTGGGGCCCAACGGCGTCGACATCACCAGTGGGGTCTCCCCCGGCGGGAAAACGGGCCGGGGTGGTCCGATCCACGTCCGCTACGAACTCTGGGACGCCGAGCCCGGCCCGCTTCCCTCCTGGGATCGCATGTGGGAAGGCGAGCTTCACCTGCGCACCGGCCGGATCGGCATCGTTGAGCATTTCGAAGAGGGGCGGGAGGAGTACCTCGAGTTCGACACGCGCAGGACCCGTTCTCCCTCCAAAGGGTGCGGGACCGGCTCGGAGTTTGCCTGGCACGAGCACACATCCTGCAAGACGGCGCCGAAGCCGCAACGGTCATCGCCACGGATGTGGCCCCGGATGCCGTCGACGCCTACGCCGTGACCGAACTTCGCCGTACCCCTGCCGCAGGTGGCAGAAATGGTGCGCCGCGTAGGAGTGGGCGTTCGCATTCCTTTGCAAGCAGGAAGCGGGGAGCTCGAATCCCCTGGGCTTCACCACCCTCGGAACACGAAGAACCCAGGCCAGGCGCGGGTGACCTAACCCGGTTTTTGATCTTCGTTCGAGCTCGTCCGGTTTCTGCCGGCTGTTCGGGCCGGAGCGGTGCGGCGGGTCGTCGGCGTTCACGCCGATCCGCCGGGGACCGCGAGACCGGTCTCGTAGGCGGCGACCACCGCCTGTACCCGATCACGCAGCCCGAGTTTGGTGAGCACGTTGCTGACGTGCGTTTTCACCGTGTGCTCGCTGAGCACCATGGCTGCGGCGATCTCCGCGTTGGACAGCCCGCGCGCGATCATCTGAAGTGTCTCCTGCTCGCGAACCGTGAGTACGGCGAGTCGCTCAGCAGATGGGGTGACAGGACGGGTGACCGCTCTGGAGGTGAAGTCGGCGATCAGCTTCCTCGTGACGGAAGGCGCGAGCAGTGACTCCCCGGCCGCGACCACCCGCACCGCGTGGACGAGGTCGTCGCGGCGGACGTCCTTGAGCAGGAACCCGCTCGCGCCCGCTCGTAGCGCGTCGTAAACGTAGTCGTCCAGGTCGAACGTGGTCAGCATGAGCACCCGGCAGTCGGTCTCGGCGCACACGATCCTGGCCGCTTCGATGCCGTTCATCGTGGGCATGCGGATGTCGAGGAGGAGCACGTCCGGCCGGTGCTCACGGACCGCCGCGACGGCCTCGGCACCGTCGTTCGCCTCGGCGACGACCTCGATGTCGGGCTGGGCGTCGAGGATCATGCTGAACCCGGCGCGCACCAGCTCCTGGTCGTCGGCCACCACGATTCTCAGGGTCATGCCGTCACCGCCTGCGCCAGCGGCAGCCGTACGAGCACCTGGAAACCCGGTCCGTCCGGGCGAGGGCCCATGGTGGCGGAGCCGCCGAAGGCGGCGGCGCGCTCGCGGATGCCGATGAGACCGTTTCCGCCGGCGGGGAAGGACGGCCCGGAGCCGCGGCCGTCGTCGGTGATGATGATCATAAGTGTGCCGTCCTGCCAGAGGAGCCGAATGTCGGCACGGGTGGCGCCCGCGTGCTTGACGATGTTGGTGAGGGCTTCCTGGGTCACCCGGTAGGCGGCGACCTCGATGTCGGGAAGCAGCGGCCTGGGCTCACCCGAGGTGGAGTAGGTCACGTCGAGCCCGGCGTCGGAGACCTGGTCGGCCAGCTCGGCCAGGTCGTCGATGGTCGGTTGCGGCGCGCGCGACCCCGTGTCCTCCTTGAGCGCGGTCAGCATGCGGCGGAGCTGGACCATGGCGTCGCGTCCCGCGGAGGCGATCGCGTCGAAGGCGGCCTCGGCGCGGGCCGGGTTGCTTCTGACCACGACGGGACCGGCCTCGGCCTGTACCACCATGAGGCTGACCGCGTGGGCGAGGATGTCGTGCATGTCGCGGGCGATCCGGGCTCGCTCGCGCTCGGCGGCCCGTTCGATCTCGGCCTGGCGCTCGTACTTCAGCCGGGAGGCCTGCTCCTCCAGGGCGGCGGCGTATGCGCGGGAGGCGGCGGAGGCGCGGCCGATCGCGTACGCGGCGACGAACAGCACGACGCCGCGCAGCGCGGTCTCCGAGGAGCCGACCAGGAGCAGGCCCCCGCCGACCGAGAAGACGAACATGATCATGCGGGGCAGGCGCGAGGAGTGGGCGGCGACCGTGTACATGGCGATGAGCCCGCCGTACCAGATCGGCTGTGAGGGGACCTCGTCCGCGAGGTCGTAGAGGGAGGTCGCGACGAGGGTGCATACCAGCGCGACCACCGGCGCCCGCCGTCGCCACACCAGCGGTACGGCGGCGGCGACCACGACCGCGTATCCCCACCAGTGCCATGGCACGGCATACGGGTTTTCGCGGGAGAGGAACGGCCACAACTGCACGCCCATCACCAGTACGGCGAGCGCTGTGTCCAGCCATGGGGGTGGAAGAGATCTCAACCAGCTGCGAGCTTGAACAAAAAACGGCAAGGCTGACACAGCGTCCAATCTTGCCTCCTCTTTCCGGCCGTCCGGCACGGCGAACACGGGGAACGCGAAACGACGGACCGGATGGCCCGCCGGTTGGCGTCCTGTCACGCGACGGCGGGGACGGGCTTGGCGGTACGGGAGACCTGACCGGCGAGAGGGGCGAAGGAGACGAGCAGAAGGACGGCCCCGAGCGGGATGAGGTCCTTGTCGACGAACGGGAGGAGGAGGTCGAGCAGGACCAGGAAGGGCGTCCAGACCTTGACGCGGCGGGTGACGGCGAGCTGGACGACGAGCGCGAGCTGGCCGATGTAGAAGAGGAACGGACCGCCGTCGTAGACGGCGATGGAGACACCGGGGGCGGCCTGGATCCGGTCGAAGAGGACGCCCATGCCGGCGCGGTCGGCGGACAGGAGGCCGACCACTATGTCGATGACGAACTGCGCGGAAAGCGCCAGGGTGCCGACGATTCCGATCGTGGCGCTCACATTGGAGAGGGTGTTTCGCCCCGCCATCCGGCGCATCTGCAGGAAGGTGGGGACGAACATGGCCAGGGCCGCGAGGAAGGCGAGGTGGCCGGTGGTCCAGGCGAGGCCGGGACCTCGGCTGCCGTCGAGTCCGTCGAGGATCCGGATCACTCCATAGGCCATGACGAGCAGGGGGGCTGCGACGAATGCGATGCGGGGGTTCATCCGGGAGACTCCTCAGTGGTTTGCTTACGCCTCGATCCTGGATTTCTCCGGCCTGAAAGTAATCGCCGAGGAGAGCGATCCCAGCGCTCCCTCTCACGAGGGAGTCGTCTCCCCCGTGTCGGCGACATCCCGGCCACCGGAGGCAGGTCTCGGGCGCCGTCCGGGGGCGCTCGCCACTGAACACCCAGGTGGAGGCGGAGCCCTGTGCGGCGGCGAGGTACAGCGACAGCGCCGCACAGCACCGCGCGCCGGCGTCCGCCATCACACGCCTGAGCAGGGCGGGGAGCCTCCCAGGTGGTGACCGGCTCCCGTTCGCAAGCGGGACGTCAAAAGTTCGAAATCGCATTGATTTCGAAATACTCGAAAGCGTCGGACGAATTTGTTAATCTCTTCAAATGGTACGTTCCATTACCGGATCGGCCTTGCGTGCCGGTAATCGCCGGTTGAGAATAAACGGGCAGCGGAAGGTTCTCGCGGATCCACGGAAAGGGTCACACCATGGGAGTTATGAAAAGGGCGATCGTCGGTATCGCCATCGCCGGAGCGGCTTTCTCCCTGACGGGTACCGCCCATGCCGGCACGGCGTCGACCTCGACCGTCGCGCTGGGAAGCAAGTTCTACGGCGGCTACCCCGACTCAGGTAACTGCAATTACTGGAGGTCCGCGGTCAAGGCGACAGGGGTCAACGTGTCATCCTGCACGTATTCGACGGCCAACAAGTGGCACTTCACGGCGTGGTGGTAACAGCCGCGACGGATCCGGCGTAATCGCCGAGCCCCAGGTGCGACGGTGGGCCCGGCCCTTGAGGGGTCGGGCCAGAAAGAGCATTTTCGCATAACGCGGGTGATTCCCCGATCGATTCGACTTCAGCCCGTGCTCAGGCCGGTGCGTGGCCGCCCGAGGCGAGTGCCGGGATCTTCACCCCTGTATCCCGATGAACTCGCGCAGCCAGTGGAAGCTCGCCTTCTCGGTGCGGACCTGCGTCTCGTAGTCGACGTGGACGAGCCCGAACCGGGCCGCGTACCCGCGGGCCCACTCGAAGTTGTCCAGCAGCGACCAGCAGAAGTAGCCGCGCACGTCCACACCGTCGGTCATCGCGGTGCGGATGGCGGCCAGGTGGTCGCGCAGGAAGTCGACGCGACCGGTGTCGTCGAGAGTCCCGTCGTCGCCGTAGCCGTTCTCGGTGATGAAGATCGGCGGCAGCGCGGGGTAGCGCCGGGTCAGGCCGAGGAGAGTCTGGTGAAGCCCCTGCGGCTCCATCGGCCAGCCCAGCCCGCTGGTCGCCGCGCCGTCCGGGGTGACGCTGCGCACCCCGAGGTCGAAGGCGGAGCGCAGCGCGGGGTCCGCCTGCTCGTACGGCGCCGCGGCGGCGTGGATGCGGTAGTAGTAGTTGACGCCCAGGAAGTCCAGCGGGGCGCCGATGACCTCCAGGTCGCCCTCGCGGCGGAAGGAGAAGTCGCTGATGGCGCCGAAGGTCTCCGCCATGTCGGACGCGTAGGCGCCGAGCAGCAGCGGGTCGGTGAACTGCCGGTTGACCAGCAGGTCCATCTTGCGTGCCGCGTCGGCGTCGGCCGCCGAACCGGTCGCGGGCACCGTGGGCGACATGTTGAGCGTGATGCCGACCTGTTGCCCCGCCTGAGCCCGCGCCCGCAGCCTGGCCACCGAGAGGCCGTGGCCCAGCAGCAGGTGGTGGGCGGCGGCGAGCGCGCCGTGACCCTCGCGCGCGCCGGGTGCGTGGCGGCCTTCCGCGTAGCCGACGATGGACGAGCAGTACGGCTCGTTCAGCGTGATCCAGTGTGACACCGTGTCGCCCAGCGCCTCGTGCGCGATCTCGGCGTAGTCGGCGAAGCGCTCGGCGGTGTCGCGGTCGCGCCAGCCGCCGCGGTCCTCCAGCGCTTGGGGCAGGTCCCAGTGGTAGAGGGTGACGTACGGTTCGATGCCGCGCTCGCACAGGGTGTCGGCGAGCCGCCGGTAGAAGTCGAGGCCGCGCTGGTTCACCCGGCCGTCGCCGTCGGGCACGATCCTGGGCCAGGCCAGCGAGAAACGGTAGGCGCCGGTGCCGAGCTTGTCCATCAGTTCCACGTCCTCCCGCCAGCGGTGGTAATGGTCGCAGGCGTGCTCGCCGCTCTCGCCCCTGGCCACCGCGCCGGGGACGCGGCAGAACGTGTCCCAGATCGAGGGCCCACGCCCGTCGGCGTCCACGGCGCCCTCGATCTGGTAGGCGGCGGTGGCCGTCCCCCACACGAAGCCGGCGGGAAAGGCGGTACGTTCCTGGGTCATCCCTTGATCGCTCCTGACATGATTCCCCCAATGATCTGACGGCCCAGCGCGGCGAAGACCGCCACGATCGGCACGATCGCGAGCACGGTGCCGGTGAGCACGAGTGCGTAGTCGGTGGTGTAGCCGCTGGCCAGGCTGGAGAGCGCGACCTGGACGGTCGGGTTCTCCGGCGTGAGGACGACCAGCGGCCAGAAGAAGTCGTTCCAGGCCTGCATGAAGGTGAACAGGCCGAGCACGGCGGCGGCCGGCCGGGCGGCGGGCAGCACGACGTGCCAGAACAGCCGCAGCGTGCTGCACCCGTCGATGCGACCGGCCTCCAGCAGTTCGTCGGGGATGGCACTGGAGAGGTACTGGGTCATCAGGAACACGCCGAACGCGGTGACCAGGCCGGGCACGATCACCGCCTCGAGCCTGCCGGTCCAGCCGAGCTCCGCCATGAGGATGTACAGCGGGATGATGCCGAGCTGCTGCGGCACGGTGGTGGTGGCGATGGCCATGACGAGCAGCACGTTGCGCCCGCGGAAGCGCAGCTTGGCGAAGGCGAAGCCGGCCAGCGTGGAGAACAGCACGACCGAGACGGTGACCGAGCCGGACACGAGGAAGGAGTTGAGCATCGCCTGGCCGAACGCGGTGGTGTCGAAGACCCGGGCGATGTTCTCGAACAGGTGACCGCCGGGGGTGAGGACCGGAGGGACGCTGGCGATGGCGTCGTTGTCGTGGGAGGCCACGATCAGCGACCAGTAGATGGGGAACAGCGAGCCGAGCAGCACGGCGACGAGCGCGGCGTAGGTCCAGAACCCCGCCCCCAGGGGATTGAGGCCACGGCGGACGGCCCGGGGGTTCAGGCCGCGCCGGACGGCGGTGAGGGTTGCCATGTCAGCTGCTCCTGATCCTGCGCGTGATGGCGAAGTTGACGAGCGCCATGACCACGATGATCATGCAGAGCGTCCAGGCGATCGCCGAGGCGTAGCCGAACTCGTACATGCTGAAGCCCTGCTCGTAGAGGTAGAGGCCGACGGTCTGGAACTGGCGGTCCGAGCCGCCGGTCGGGTTGCCGGTGCCGGCCTGGAACAGCAGCGGCTCGGCGATGATCTGGAAGCCGCCGATGGTCGACACGACGGCGGTGAAGATGATCGTGGGGCGGAGCATCGGCACGGTGATCTTCCGGAACTGGGTGAACTGGCTCGCGCCGTCCAGCCGGGCCGCCTCGTACAGGTCCTCGGGGATGGTCTGCATGGCGGCCAGGTAGATGAGGGCGTTGTAGCCGGTCCATCGCCAGATGACGATCATCGAGATCGCGACGTGCGAGGAGAGCGTGCCGGCCTGCCAGTCGATCGGATCCAGGCCCACCAGGCCGAGGGCCCAGTTGACCATGCCGAAGTCGCGGCCGAAGAGCTGGGCGAAGATGATCGTGACCGCGACGATCGAGGTCACGTTGGGCAGCAGCACGCCCATTCGGAACAGCGTGCGGGCACGCAGCCTGCGGTTGAGCATGTGCGCGATGAACAGCGCGGCCAGCAACTGCGGCACGGTGGACAACAGCCAGATGCTGACGGTGTTGAACAGCGCGTTCCAGAAGTAGTCGTCGGCCAGCAACTCGGCGTAGTTGGCCAGCCCCACCCACTCGCGGGCCGGATCCAGCAGGTTCCAGTCGGTGAGGGAGACGTAGGCGGTGTACAGCAGCGGGAACATGCCCACCACGCCGAACAGCAGGAAGAACGGGGCGATGTAGAG
Organism: Streptosporangium sp. LJ11; assembly: GCF_051918945.1. Classification (NCBI taxonomy): domain Bacteria; kingdom Bacillati; phylum Actinomycetota; class Actinomycetes; order Streptosporangiales; family Streptosporangiaceae; genus Streptosporangium; species Streptosporangium sp. LJ11. Next base: position 110,533 of record NZ_JBPXMB010000015.1, on the reverse strand, counting down.
GTACGGCGAGCCCTTGACGTCGAGCTGGTAGGCCCAGCGGCGCCGGGGCCCTGATCTGACGGAGGTCACGGTCGGGGCTCCTCGGGGGATCCGCAGGTCACGGTCGGCTCCTCGGGGAAGGCGGAGGTCACGGTCGGCTCCTCGGGGGAAGGAAGACGACGGCGGGCCCTGACCGCCCGCCGTCGCCGGCTCTCACGGATCGACGCGCGTCACTTGCTGATGCGCTCGACGTCCTCGAGCATCTGCGTCCATGCCTCGGCGCCGTCCTGCTTGCCCTCCTCCACGCGGTTGATCGAGTCGCGGATGGCGGTCTGGATGTCGCCGGCCCTCGGGCCCTGGTACTGCGGCTTGAGGTTGCGGGCGGCGGTGGTGAAGATCTGCCCGATCGGCGCGTCGTTGAAGAACTCGTGCTTGAGCCCGGTCACCTCGGGCTTGTCGTAGGTGGCGACGGTGGAGGGCAGGATGCCGTGCTTGGTGAACACCTCGATCTGCTGTTCGGGCGCCGTCAGCCAGGTGATCAGCTCCACGGCCTCCTTCAGGTGCTTGCTCTGCGCGGGGACGGTCAGGTAGGAGCCGCCCCAGTTGCCGCCGCCGCCGGGGATGGCGGTCACGTCCCACTGCCCGGCGAAGGCCTTGCCCTGGTCCTGGATCTTGGCGAGCATCCAGGCGGGGCAGGCGATGGTGGCGAACTGGCTCTTGGCGAAGCCGGTGTTCCAGGCGGGCGAGCTGCCGACGAGCTTGGCCGACTGGCCGTCGGCCACGGCCTTGAGCACCTCGTCGTAGGCGGAGCGGACGGCCGGGTTGGTGGCGACCACGACGTTGTCCTGGGTGTCGTAGTAGCCGGTCTCGGCCTGGCCGATCATCGCGTTGAACACCTGGGGGCCGCCGTCGAAGAACGCGGCGCCCTCGGGCTTCTTGGCGGTGTAGCGCTTGCCGGTCTCGAAGTAGGACGTCCAGTCGGGCCAGAGCTTGGCGACCTCGTCACGGTCGGTGGGCAGCCCGGCCTTCTTGAACAGGTCGCGGCGGTAGCACATGGCCAGGCCGCCGACGTCGGTGCCGTAGCCGATCTGGGCCCCCGACTTGGCCAGCGAGGCCTCCCACTTCCACGGCAGCCAGCGGTCCTTGAGCTGGTCGGCGCCGTGCTGGCGCAGGTCGGCGAAGTGCTGGGGCTGGTTCCTGAACTGGGCGACGAAGCCGGTGTCGATCGCCTCGATGTCGGCGGTACCGCTGCGGGTGGCCAGGTGCGCCGCGAGGTTGCGGTGGTGGTCGTTGTACGCCGACGTCCTCTCGACGATCTTGATGTTGGGGTGAGCCGCCTCGTACTTGGCGTAGAGCTCCTTGAAGCCCATGTTCCCGAACAGGTTGAGGGTCAGGGTGATCTTTCCGTCGGCCGGCGTGGAGCCCGCGGAGGGGGAGGGGGAGCCGCCGCAACCGGCGGCGAGCATGCCGGCGGCCAGCACTCCGGCGGCGAGACGGATTCGTCCAGCAGACACCTGGGACTCCTTCGAAGGGAGAGGAATGGTGACTGCGAGATGCGATGAGAAGGCCGAGCCCCGCGGCAACGGTGCGGCATCGGCCTGTTAGTGGGACATTTCACAGATCGCCGGCACCCTCTGTCAAGTCACAGAAAAGTCACGCGGCGGAAATCCACGGGGGTGGGTTGACATGGTTCGGGCTCTCACATAACTTCCATGCAACCGGTTACATGAAACCGGTTTCAGCGAGATGCGATAACGTACGCCCGTGGCAACGATTCGAGAGCTGGCGCGCCTTTGCGGGGTGTCGTCGGCGACTGTCTCCCGCGTGTTCAACAACCCCGAGGTGGTGAACGCCCAGACCCGCGAACTCATCCTCAGCACCGCGGCACGCATCGGATACCTGCCCAACGAGTCGGCCCGCACCCTGGCCACCAAGAGGTCCCGCACGGTCGGCCTGATCTGGGACACCGACCACCGCCGCCCCGGCTGGCGACACCCGTTCTTCCAGGAAATCCTCATCGGGCTGAAGACCGCGCTGAGCGAGCGCGGCTACCACCTGCTCATGCTCGCCACCAGCGAGGACGGCACGCCCGACAGCTTTCTCCGCGCCGTGCGCAGGCACAACCTCGACGGCGTGGTCTTCATAGACAACGGCAGGGCCGACCCCTCGCTCCAGCCGCTGGCGGCGTCGGAGGTGCCCTGCGTCTCCCTCGACCGGCCCGTCCAGGGGCCGCGGACCACCTACGTGACCTCCGACAACGTGGGCGGGGCGCGCGAGGCGGTCCGTCACCTGCACGCGACCGGACGCCGGGTCATCGCCACCATCACCGGCCCGGCCCGCACCAGACCGGGCGCGGAGCGGTTGCGCGGCTACCTGGAGGAGCTGGCCGCGCTCGGACTGGCGCACCGGCCGGAGCTGGTCGTCGAGGGCGACTTCTACCTGTCGAGTGGTCAGGCCGCGATGCGCGCCCTGCTGGAGCTGGAGGAGCCGCCCGACGCGGTGTTCGCCGCGGGCGACGAGATGGCGATCGGCGCGCTGCGGGCCGTGACCGAGGCGGGGCTGAAGGTGCCCGAGGACATCGCGCTGGTCGGGTTCGACGACATCGAGCTGGCCGCGCTGGTGCCGCCGGGGCTGACGACCCTGGCCCAGGACAAGGCGGGCTTCGGTACGGCGGCGGCCGCGGCGGTCATCACGATGATCAACGAAGGCGTCACCCCTCTCCCGCGGGTCCTGCCCACCCGGCTGGTCGTCCGCGGCTCCACCGGGTAGACCTGGCCCGCGTGCCCTGTGAGGTCCGCGGCTCCTCACCATGGCCGAATCTGCAAGACATGTGTCCTTGCGGCCATGACCGCGCAGGGCCAAGTATGACGACATGTCGCACCGCGTCGTCATCATGCTTTTCGACGGCTTCCAGTTGCTCGATCTCGCCGGCCCGGCCGATGTCTTCTCCGCGGCCGGACTGCTGAATCCGAGCGCCGACTACCGGGTGGAGGTCACGGCTGTCGAGGCGGGGGCCGTGCGCTCCCTGTCCGGCGTCACCGTGGTCGTCGAGACGCCGCTGCGAAACGTGGAAGGCCCGATCGACACGCTGCTGGTCGTCGGCGGTCTCCCGGCCCGTACGGCGGTCGCCGACACGGCGGCACTGGTTCCGGAGGTACGCAGGCTCGCCGGGGAGTCAGGCCGGTTCGGATCCATCTGCTCGGGCACGTTGCTGCTGGCCGAGGCCGACCTGCTGGAAGGGCGGCGGGTGACCACTCACTGGGCGGTGGGGGACATGCTCGCCCGCGAGCATCCGAACGTGCGGGTGGACGCCGATCGTATCTACGTGCGCGACGGCAACGTGTGGACTTCGGCGGGGGTCACCTCGGGAATCGACCTCGCTCTCGCCCTCGTCGCTCACGACCACGGGCACGATCTGGCCAGGGAGATCTCTCGCTGGCTGGTCGTGTACCTGCAGCGACCAGGTGGACAGAGCCAGTTCAGCACGCCGCTGAGCGCGCGGACACCAAAGCGTGAGCCTCTGCGCGACCTGCAGGGGTGGATCGAGGAGAGCCTGAACGCCGACCTGTCGGTGGAGGTCCTCGCGGGACGCGTGAACATGAGTGTCCGCCACTTCTCACGTGTGTTCAGGACCGAGGTCGGCATGCCACCCGCGCGGTATGTCGAGCACGCGCGGGCGGCGGCGGCCAGGCGGCTGCTGGAAGGCACCGATGAGCCGCTCGACCGGATCGCCGCCCGGGTCGGACTCGGGACGCCCGAGACCCTCCATCGCGTCTTCCGCCGCCATCTCAAGATCTCACCGGGAGAGTACCGGCGCAGATTCCATGACAAGGAGAGCTGACATGCACATCGCGATCCCCCTGTACGCGGGTTACGACGCCATGGACGCCTTGGGGCCGTACTTCGTGCTCCGGAACGTTCCCGGTGCGACGGTCACCTTCGTGGCAGAGCGGCCGGGCGTCATCGCCGACGAGGGGGTCACGCTGACCGCCACCGCTTCCTTCACCGACCTGCCCAGACCCGATGTCCTGGTGGTGCCGGGTACCAAGGACGTGAAGCGGAGCACGGCGGATCAGGAGTTGATCCGCTACGTGAAGGCGGCGCACCCGACCACCACGTGGACCACCTCGGTGTGCGTGGGCTCGCTCACGCTCGGCGCGGCAGGCCTGCTGGAGGGAGTCAGGGCGACCACTCACTGGGTGGCCCACGACCTGCTCGCGCGGTTCGGGGCGCAGCCGGTCGACGAGCGCTTCGTCAGGGACGGCAGGATCATAACTTCGGGCGGCGTGCTGGCCGGCATCGACATGGCGCTCCACCTCGCGTCCTTGCTGGCGGGCGAGGACGGCGAGGACATTGCCATGGCGATCCAGCTCGGGTTGGAGTACGCACCGGAGCCACCGTTCGACGCCGGGACGCCGAAGACCGCTCCCGCAGAGATCACTGAGCTGGTGCGTTCCTTCCTGAGGGATGTTTGATCTCGTAGGGGTGGTGGTCCATCGCGTGCAGGGGGCGAGGAAAGAGCGTCGTTCCCACGCGGTGATCTGTCGAACGGAGGCAGGGCCACGGTCCGCCGCACCGAGGAAAGCGCTGTGTGGGGAACCCGGGGCCGTTCTCGCGCGTGACCGGCGAGTCCGAGCCGACACTATGGTTCGTCGCGCTCCGCATGCCGCCTCCGAGCCTCGCGTTTCGCCCATTCCAGCCGTTGAGCCGCGCGCTCGGCCGTCACACGCTCATGTAACGTCGGCACTCTTCGACGCTCATGCCGGATCGCCAACCGCACCACCCAGTAAACGATGAAGAAAAACACGGCAGCGGAAATCGCCCAGCCTACGAGCACGACGAGAACTTCCGCCATCCCAGACTCCCCATCCGCTCTGCGAACCAGGAGGGTAAGCATTCCCGATCAGCCATTCAGCGTCCATGCTTCTCGCGCCGTATGCTGCGTCGCAGTACTCACCGAAATGCTCGGAGCGCGCCTCTTACGGGGGCCGTGGTCGTCGACCGCGAGTGGTTCTCCGCACGTCTGAAACGCGTGAGGAAACCGGTGCGCTCAGACCGGGCCGGGATCGTCCAGATAGTCGGCGCGCCCTTCGTCATCAAGCTCGAACGGGCCCTCGGGGATGATGCAGAACTCGTTTCCCTCGGGGTCGGCCATGACGAGGAAACCTCCCTCCTCGTATCCCTCCAGCCGCCGTCCGCCCAACGACTCGACTCGCCGCTGCTCCGCCGGCGGGTCCGCCGCCGCGAGGTCGAAGTGAACCCGGTTCTTGCCGACCTTCGGCTCGCCGGACTTCTGGAAACCCACTCCCAGGCCGTTCTCACGTTCGAGCCAGACATACGGGCCCATGCGCCCCGCGATCGGTCTTCCAAGGAGCACTCCCCAGAACGTGGCCAGGCGTTCGGGGTCGGCACAGTCGATGATGATGTCTTTGATGTGCATGTGCGGGTCCGCCATCTCGCAATGCTCCCAGATCCGCCCTTCGACACCGCAACAGGAGAGGGATCTACGGAGCGGACCACCAAGCCCTCGGTTCACCCTGGCCGGGTCCCTCAGTGAGCTCACGCCCCTCGACGTGGTCGAGGCCATCGAGGACGATGCGCCCGCGCGCCGGATCGGTTGATCTTGATCCTGGCTTAGATGTACCACTCGGCAAGATAGGAGATGTTGTGACAATGCCACTCGGTCGAATGCCGGCGGAGATGACAGCGGTGGTGTTCGTGCCAGACCTCGGCTCGTGATCCGGTCTGATCTCATGCCGGATTTCAAGGTGGTGGAGACGGTGCTCTTCGGCATTTTTCGGCGTTTTTTAGGATCTGGCCTGCGGGGCGGTCCCGGGTTACCATGATCGAGTTGTGCTCCGGGCTTCAACGCGAGCGGCCGTCACCGGACGGTTCCGAAGCCATCCGCATCGAATGACCGCGCTGGAGAGCATGTGCCCGTCCTTGACAGCCCGCGGCGGGCACCGGTCGTTCTGGCGTACGCGACCTTCGTACTGGCCGGGTTGAACGCCGGTGTGGGCGGAGTGCTGCTGCCCGCGCTGATCGGCGACTACGGCGTCGACATGGCGACGATCGGTATCACCTTCTTCGCCTCCTCCGCCGGGTTCATGCTCGCCGGATCCGCCACGGGTCCGCTGCTCGAGCGCCTCGGTACGCGCCTGGCCCTCGCCGTCGGCGGCGGCCTGTACGTGATGGCCACGCTGTACATGGCCACCCGCCCGCCGTTCGTGGCCTTCGTGGCGGTGCAGCTGCTGGTCGGCTATGGCACCGGCGTGCTGGAGTCGGTGCTCAACGCCTACCTCGCGGAGCTGCCCTCGGCCACGACGCTGCTCAACCGCCTGCACGCGTTCTTCGGGGTCGGCGCGCTGCTCGGCCCGTTGACGGCCGCCTGGATGCTGACCTTCCTGCCGTGGACGGCTGTGTGGCTGGTACTGGCGGTGGCGTGCCTGCCGCTGGTGGCCGGCTTCCTGATGGCCTATCCCCGGCGCTCCCCCGCGGGTGACGGCGCGGCCGAGCCCCCCGTGAGGGCGGGGTCTTCGTATCCTGACGCCCCGGCGCCTCCGACGGTCCCCGAGGACTCCGAACCGGAGCGGGGCGGTCTGCTGACCGCCGTCATGCGCTCGCCCGCGGTGGTGCTGGCCTCGGTGTTCCTCGCCGTGTACGTCGGCCTGGAGATCAGTGTGGGCAACTGGGGGTTCACCTTCCTGGTGGAGGAGCACGCGCAGACCGGCCTGACCGCCGGGTACATCTCCAGCGGTTACTGGCTCGGGCTGACCCTGGGCCGGTTCCTGATCAGTCCGGTCGCCACCCGGATGGGACTGACCGCGGCCGGCATGACCTACGCCTGCCTGGCCGGCGTGACGGCGAGCGCGGTGCTCACCTGGGCGGCGCCGGGAGCGGTCGTGGCCACCGCCGGTTTCTTCCTGCTCGGCTTCTTTCTCGGGCCCATCTTCCCGACGGCCATGGCGGTGGTGCCCGATCTGACCACGACCCGGCTGGTGCCGACGGCCATCGGCATCATGAACGGGGTGTCGGTCATCGGTGGCGCGGCGCTTCCCTGGCTGACCGGCGTCGTCGGACAGAGCGCCGGGATCTGGACCCTGATGCCCTCCACCGTGCTCCTCGCCCTGCTGCAGCTCGCTCTCTGGCGGATGATCGTCGCCCGGATGGCTCCGGCCTGACCCGGTGCCGGACCGGGATCCGCGCGGCCGTCCCCTCCGCGGACCCCGGCCCGCACCCGGAGGCCGGCGCGGCGGTGCCGCCGGCCGGGTTCGTCCGCCGGGTGGGGACGCCCCGCGCCGGCAGGCCGTTACCTCCAGCGTGGTCGCGGTCGTGCTGACGGAACGCTCCGGTGTAGCCGGCGTCCGGCCAGGGTGAGGACGGCCGTGGTGTAGCCGCAGAGCACGGCGAGCCCGGCCCACCAGGCGAGGGGGTGGTAGCCCGCCGACGGAGCGTAATGGGCGACCACCTGCGGATACTCGTGGATGCTCTGCTGGACGGCGAAACCGGCGGCGGGTGTGAGGCGCAGCAGCCACCTGGCCGTGTCGTCGGGCAGGAGCGGCAGGACCGCCAGGAGGTACGGGAGGACGACCACCGAGATCGCGACGAGGATCGCCGCCCAGGTTCGCCGCAACAGCGCGCCGAGGGCGAGCGCGAGGACGGCGGCGATCGCGAGCAGCGCCGCGACACCGGTGGCGACCCGCAGTCCCGTGAGGGCCGACGCCGGAATGACACCGAGACCGTTGGCCCGCAGGACGGCCGGGCCGGCCGTCACCATGACCGCCGCGGAGACCAGTCCGGCCAGGAAGGTGACCGCGCCGATCACGAGGGCCTTCGCCGCCAGTGTCCGGCCGGTGAGTGGCGCGCCTCCGGTCACGCCCGGCCGGTACTCGACGGTCACGAATCGCACGGCCACCACGAGCACGATGATCAGGCCGATGACGAGGCCGACGAGGCCGCTCTCCACGGGGTGGCCGCCCTGGGGGCCGCTCGGCCCGATGTCGCCGGTTCCGGTGACGGTGAACGCGCCGTTCGACTCGACGAGCCCGGCCGCCCGGTGGTGCTTCTCCCAGTCGGTGTGTCCCATCTCGCCCACGCTGCCGTGGCTCCATTCGCCGCCGGACGCGCCGCCCTCCACGCTGACGTGGTCGAAGGTGGCGGTGGCCTGGGTGAAGCGCGACTCCGGGAGGCTCGCGCCCAGAGCGACCGGTCTGAGCGTCAGGTCACCCGGGGACGTGACGAAGAGCCCGACCCGTACCGTCTCGGGCAGCGCGGCGAGGCGGGCGGTGCCGACCTTCGCCCATCGCGTGCCGTCGGCCGACTCGTGGCCGGTGATGGTGTCGCCGGCGCGGGTCAGGCGCAGCCAGCGCGGTGTCCCCGCCGAGACGCCGCCCGCGCGGCCGGCCGTGTCGTGGACGTAGTCGTGCTGCATCCGCACGCCGTGCGCGCCCGTGAGCATCAGCGCCGCGTAGGGGGAACCCTGTGCGACACCGTCCTTGATGATGACTCCGGCCTTCGCCCAGGGCACGAGGCCGGGGACGATCTCGTCGTGGTCGGGCGGCGGATAGGTGATGATGCCGGTCATGGACGTCACGCGGACGGTGATGCTGCCGTTCTCGCCCAGGGGCCGGTGCACGAAGTAGAACGTGTCGCTCACCGTCCGGCCGTGCGGCCCGACCGGATCGGTGGGACAGGGAACCTCCACCGGGCCCTTGCTGCAGTGGGTGCCGCTGCCCAGGGTGATCGCGTGGAGCAGTCCGAGCAGGATGGTGACGAGGATCGCGGCCGCCATGGCGATCATCCGGCCCCGGGTGCGGAACCTCGCCCACTCCTGGCGTACATGTGCGGTCAAGGACGGCTCGGTGGTGTCTTCGTGGTTTTCTCGCATGCGGCCGGTTCTACGGATCCGGCCCTAACATGGCCCGAACCACCCCTGTCACGCCGCTGTTAGGCCGGGCACCCCATCCTGGAGGTCCGCACGCGAACGGGAGAGGCTCGATGAGCAAGCCGCGAGGCTCCGCACCACCGAGACGGACGGTACGGCAGCGTTTCACCATTTTGTACGCCGTCCTGTTCCTCCTCTCCGGCTTGGGGCTGCTGGCCCTCACCAACCTGCTGGTCGGCGCGAGCAGCATGACCCGGCCGGTACCCGGCCAGACCCCTCCCGTTCCGCGGCCCGGCCTCGACCGCGCCCAGGAGCGCGTCCACCAGCTCGAAGCGCAGCTCTCGGACGTCCAGGCGGTTCAGTCGCACCAGCTCCTGGTGGGCTCGGTGATCGCGCTGGTCGTGATGGCGGTGATCTCGTTCCTGCTGGGCAGGGCCGTGGCCGGCCGGGTCCTGCGCCCCCTGCGGACGATCACCGCGGCGACACGGCGGATCTCGGCCGAGAACCTGCACGAGCGGCTGGCCGTGCCGGGCCCCGCCGACGAGGTCAAGGATCTCGCGGACACCATCGACGGGCTGCTGGAACGCCTGGAGGCGTCCTTCGCCGCCCAGCGCCGGTTCGTCGCCAACGCCTCCCACGAACTGCGGACACCGCTGACGACCATGAGGGCGTCACTGGACGTGGCCGTGGCCAAGCCGGTGCCGGTACCGGCGCAGACGCTGGCGCTCGCCGACCGGCTGCGCACCGAACTCGACCGGGTCGACAGCCTTCTGGAGGGCTTTCTCGACCTCGCCCGCGCGCAGCACGGTGAGCTCCACGGCCGCGTCCCGGTCGCGCTCGGCACCCTGGTGTCCGAATCACTGGCCGCCCGCGCGGCGGACATCGCGGAGAGGGATCTGACCGTCGAGGCGCACGTCCAGGACGCCGCGTGGACCCGGGGCAGCCCGCCCCTGCTGTCCCGCATGGTGAACAACGTGATCGACAACGCGGTCGTCCACAACCGGCGCGGTGGCTCGATCCGGCTCGCGACCGTGACCGGGGACGACGGGGCGCGGCTGGTCGTGGAGACGGACGGGCCGGTTCTCGACCCGGAGCAGGTCGCCCGGCTCACCGAACCCTTCCGGCGGCTCGCCGCCGACCGGACCGGCTCCGAGACCGGCACCGGCCTCGGCCTGTCGATCGTCGCGGCCGTCGTCGGCGCGCACGACGGTGACCTGGCCCTGCACGCCCGGCCGGAAGGCGGCCTGCGCGTCACCGTATCGCTGCCGCCTGCGCCCGCACCGGAAGGCGTCGCCACGTGAGGATCCTGGTGGTGGAGGACGCGCGCCCGCTCGCCGAGATCCTGGCCGAGGGGCTACGGGATCAGGGCATGGCCGTCGACGTCGCCCATGACGGTCTGGCCGCCGCGGCGAGGCTCGACCTCAACGCCTACGACGTGGTGGTCCTCGACCGCGACGTACCCGGGATCCACGGCGACGTCCTCTGCCGGATGATCACCGAACGGGACGACCGCGCGATGGTCCTGATGCTGACCGCGGCCGGCTCTCCGGGGGACCGGGTCAGCGGCCTCACCCTGGGAGCCGACGACTACCTCGCCAAGCCCTTCCACTTTCCCGAACTGGTCCTGCGCCTCCACGCCCTGGCCCGGCGCCGGCCGTTCGCCCGCGCGCGGACACTGCGCGCGGCCGGGATCGAGCTCGACCCGGTACGCCGCACGGCCACCCGCGACAACCGGCGGCTCGACCTCTCGGTCAAGGAGTTCGCGCTCCTCGAAGCCCTGCTGCGCGCCGGCCCCGGCTTCCTGAGCACCGAGGACCTCCTGGAGCAGGTCTGGGACGAGAACGCCGACCCGTTCACCAACACCGTCACCGTGACCATCGGGAGGCTGCGCCGCAAACTGGGGAGCCCGTCGATCATCACGACCACACCCGGGGTGGGGTACCGCATCGCCGATCCCGCCGCCGAGGCGTAGCGCGGAAGGGTCGGGCGCGGCGCACCTCGAACAGGAAGCAGCCGAACTCCACCGCCCGAACGTGTACCAGCGCCACGCCGGGGTCCGCGAACCGCTCCGCCAGGACGGTCTCCGCCGCGGTGGCGTCGCGGCTGGCGTACCCGTCCACCAGCCGTCCGCCGAGGATGTCGCCGCCGGCGTCGTAGGCGCGGAAGACCCGCCGCTCACCGCACATGTCGACGGGGAAGCCCGTCCCGCCGGGCCCCTCGCACGGCTCGGCGTGCACGAACACCGGGCCCAGTTCCTCGTACGGGTCGGGGTCGCCCCCGGTCCGCGCCACCCACCGGCGCAGCGGCGCGTACGCGAGCAGGGCGAGTCGCTCTCCCGGGAGGCTACGGCGAGTCTCCCTCGGTGTCGGTGACCGTGCGGGGCGGACGCCCGGCGTCGTCGCGGACGCGTAGCTCGGCGGCGACCTCGGCCTCGATGGCGAATGCGCGGAGAGTGCTCATGGATCCATGTTCGGCCGCGCGTCCCCGGTGCGCTGGCGGAAATCGGCCCTGGTTGTGGGCCTGGGCGGTGCTCTCCCCGGCTTCCTCGGGTGCCGGTCCGCGGCGGCCGGGAGCACTCACGGCGACCATCGTGACCGCGGGCTCCCAGGAACGCCTCGGCTCTTCGGCACCGGGCGGGGGCGCCCGGGTGTCCGGGTGTCCAGGTGCCCGGGTGTCCGGGGAGAGGATTTTCTGTCGGTGGGTGTGCCTACCGTGGACGGGCACAGGATTCCGGCGCGAGCGAGGGAAGACCTTGACCTCCTCCCACTCCTTGAAGGAGGGGGATTCCCACGGTTGCCCGTAAGGGTTCCTGCTTCATCGCCGGTCGCCCGCCAGAGAGAGAACTCTCCATGAGGTCTTACACCAGCTCCACAGGCGTTTTACCTCTCCGCCAGCCCGGCGGCGAGGATGTTCTTCGCGGCGTTCACATCCCGGTCATGGACGGCGCCGCAGGCACACACCCAATCGCGGACGCCCAGCGGCATGGACCGCTGGGTGGTTCCGCACGCCGAGCACAGCTTCGAGGAGGGAAACCAGCGGTCCACGACGACCGGCTCCCGCCCGTACCAGGCTGCTTTGTACTCCAGCATGGACCGCATCTGGCGCCAGGAGGCATCCGAGATAGCACGGGCCAGGCTGTGATTCTTCACCAGGTTGCGCACGGTGAGGTCCTCGATCACGACCGTTTGGTTCTCACGGACGAGCCGAGTGGTGACCTTGTGCAGATGATCGCGGCGGCGATCACTGATGCGGGCATGCACCCGGGCCACCTTGACTTTGGCCTTGTGCCGGTTCGCCGACCCTTTCTCCTTACGGGCGAGGGTGCGCTGAGCCTTGGCCGGCTTGCGCCGGTCGGCCCGCTCGTGCCGGGGGTTTACGATCTTCTCTCCGGTGGAGAGCGTCGCCAGTGCCGTGATGCCCGCGTCCACCCCGACCACGTTCGGAGTCGGGGGGAGCGGGGCGATGGTGTCCTCGCACAGGATCGACACGAACCAGCGCCCGGCCGCGTCCTTGGTCACGGTCACCGTGGACGGCTGGGCGCCCTCGGGCAGGGGGCGCGACCACACGATGGTCAGCGGGCCGTCCATCTTCGCCAGCGTGATCCGACCGTTTCGGTAGGTGAACGCAGAGCGGGTGTACTCGGCGCTTGCCCGGGACTTCTTGCGGGACTTGAACGTCGGGTACTTCGCGCGTTTGGCGAAGAAGTTCGCGAACGCCGCCTGAAGGTGCCGCAGCGCCTGCTGCAACGGCACCGACGACACCTCGTTCAAGAACGCGAGGTCGTCGGTCTTCTTCCACGCTGTCAGCGCGGCCGACGACTGCGCATAGGAGACCTTCCGGCCTTCCAGCGCGTAGGCGCGGGTCCGCTCTTCAAGAGCCTTGTTGTAGACGAGGCGGGCGCAGCCGAACATACGCGACAGCTCCGCCGCCTGCTCGTTCGTCGGGTGGAAGCGGAACCTGTAGGCCCGCATCACGATCTGCGCCACGCATCACACCCTGCCACAGAAGTTAACTGTGGACGTGTGTTCGATACCAGACCTGCGGCACTGCGCCGCGTTTCCTCTCCGGCCCAAAGTCCGGGGTCTCCACGCTGGAGGTATCCGATGACCACACTCGAGAACCGGCCGCACACCGCGCTCCTCGTCGTCGACGTGCAGAACGGTGTCGTCGAGGGGACCCACCGGCGCGACGTGGTCGTCGCGAACATCGGCGGCCTTGTCGAGAGGGCGCGTCGGGAGCGGGTCCCCGTCGTCTGGGTCCAGCACTCGGACGAGCAGCTCGCCAGGGGGAGCGACAACTGGCGGATCGTCCCCGAGCTGGCTCCGGACGACGCCGAGCCGCTCGTCGAGAAGCACTACGGCGACTCCTTCGAGGAGACCACCCTGGAGACCGTGCTGTCGGGCCTCGGCGTCGGGCGGCTCGTCGTCGCCGGCGCGCAGACCGACGAGTGCGTCCGCTCGACGATCCACGGCGCGTTCGTCAGGGGATACGACGTGACCCTCGTCAGTGACGCCCACACGACGGAGGACCAGACGGAGTGGGGGGCGCCGCCGCCGGACCAGGTCATCGCGCACACGAACCTGTACTGGACCTACCAGACGGCGCCGGGACGGACGGCCGGGACGGTCGAGGCCAAGAACGTCGACTTCGGCGGCACGTCCTGAGACCTGTGTGACGCGGACGGCGGCACCCAAGGACGGGCACCGGGCCCAGGTCGCCGGGCGTGGATCACCGCGGACCGGGTGCGCGGGTGGGAGCGGGTACGGCTCGTCGTCCCGCTCCCACCCGCGCCGCCTCGTGTCGAGAGGGCCGGCCGTGAGAGATCGATCAGTGACGCTCGACGGCCACCACGTTGTACGGGGTCGTCGGGGTGGGGGTCGTGGTGAAGCGGCCGTTGGGGAGATAGAGGCGGTCGCGGAAGGAGGCGACGGTGGTGGGGACGTCGAAGCGGCCGTCCGAGAGCTTGCGGATCACCTTCCCGGAGGTGGCGCCGCGGTCCAGGGAGAGGGACGTCAGGGTGTTCAGGCGGTTCTGCACGACGTGCAGGGTGCGGCCCTCCAGCAGCAGGCCGTCACCGTTGACCAGGGACTCGGCGCCGAGGTCCACCAGGGTGGCCACGCCGGTCGAGGGGTCGACGCGGAACAGCCCGCCGGTGTTGGACTGGACGACGAGCAGGGCCCCGCGATCGGGGGTCTGGGCGATGCCGTTGGCGTTGATGCCGGTCGTGTAGACGATGTCCCCGCTCAGCGGCACCTTCACCGCCTCGTCCGGCAGTGCTCCCCCACGCCCGAACGGCAGCTTGTACAGCACGGGGTTGGTCGAGTCGGTGAAGTACGCCGCGTCGCGGGTGAGCACGACGTCGTTGACGAACGCGGCGCCGGTGGCGAGCCGGTAGCTCGCGAGCACCCTGCCGTTCCGGGTGTCGATCACGCGGGCGTCGCCGCCCGTGCCGCCGGCGACGAACAGCCTGCCGCGCGCGTCGACCTTGAGGCCGAGCGACGGGGTGCCGGGACCCGGATTGATGATCCGGCCCCTGCCCGTGCGCAGGTCGGCCCGGTAGATCGCGCCGGTCGCGCGCGAGCCGAAGTACGCGGCCGCTCCCGGGCCGATGGCGATCCCCTCCGGCTGGAAACCGTCCGGGAGGGAGAACTCGGTGGGATAGGCCGGCTTCTCGGAAGAGGCGGAGGTCGTGGACGCGTCGGCCCTGGATCCGGTCTCGGCCGCCGCGGCCGGGGCCGCCATGAGCACGGTGAGGAACCCTGCTAGGAGAAATGCCACCTTCATTAAGGAAAATCCCATCTGTCGCGAGTGCGATGGTCTACCCAAATGCCCGCTTGGGTAATGGATCTAACGTATGACGCCCGGCTGTAGCGCTCCCGTAAAGTGCGCCCGCCCGGACGACGTCCCCGCGGTCGTTGGATAGCGTCGAGGTCATGCGGCTTCATGTGGGATGCGCGATGTGGTCTCTCGCGTCATGGCAGGGACGTTTCCTGCCCCATCCGCTCCCTCCCGGGGAGCGCCTGCGGTCCTACGCGACCTGGTGCAACGCGGTGGAGGGCAACACGACGTTCTACGCGACACCGGCGAGGAGCACGGTGGAGTCGTGGGCGCGGCAGACGGGCCCCGACTTCCGCCTGGTGGTCAAGCTGCCCAGGACGATCACCCACGAGGGGCGCCTCACCGGCGTCGACGAGGAGGTTCGATCGTTCCTGGAGGCGATCGAACCACTCGGGCCGCGAGCCCAGACCCTCTGGATCCAGTTGCCGGGGTCATTCGCCCCGGCCGACCTCGGTACCCTGGCCGGCTTTCTCCGCGGGCTTCCCCGCTCGCACAGGTACGCCGTCGAAGTCCGCCACCGCGCGTTCTTCGACGACGCGCGATCCGTACGGCTTCTCGAGGGGGTTCTCGCCGGCGCCGGCGCCGAGTGGGTGCCCTTCGACACCACCACTCTCTTCCGGAGCCCTCCGACCAGCGACGCCGAACGAGAGGCGTGGTCGAAGAAGCCGCGCATGCCGCGCAGGTCGGTCGCTCTCACCGACCGCCCGATCGTCCGCTACCTCGGCCGGGACGACACGGCGAGCACGATCGAGGGCTGGCGGGACTGGGTCGGCACGGTCGCCGGGTGGCTGCGCGAGGGCCGCTCGCCGACCGTGTTCGTCCACACCCCCGACAACGCCGAGGCGCCGGCGCTCGCCCGTCGCTTCCACGACGACGTACGAGCCCTGCTGCCCGGGGTCGAGCCGCTCCCCGAGCCCGTGCCCGTCGAGCCGCTGACCCTCTTCTGACCGCCGGGCCCGCCGCAGTTTCCGACAGGGGCCTCCCGCCGCGCGGTGGTGAGCCCGGCCGTCCGCGCCGCGTGTGGCCGGGCCGGCCGCCGCGGTGATCAGGTGATCAGGTGGTCTCCGGCCGGGCCGCCGGTGTGGCGGGGGTCGCGTCCGGCCTGGGCTGCCGCAGCACGACGAGCGCGACGGTGAAGGCGGCCAGGAGCAGAGCGGCGGCGACGCCGAAGGCGAGGTGGTAGCCGCCGGTCAGCGCGGCCGCCTCGTTCTCTCCCGCGGACAGCAGTTCCCCGGTACGCCGGGCGGCCAGCGTGGACAGCACCGCGACGCCGACCGCCATGCCGATCTGCTGGGTGGTGTTGAACAACCCGGATGCCAGGCCCGCGTCGTCGGCCCTGGCGCCGGACATGCCGAGCGTGGTCAGGGCCGGGAGCACCAGCCCGCCACCCGCGATGAGCAGCATCACCGGGAGCAGGTCGGTGACGTAGTTCGCGTTCACCGGTACGCGGGTGAGCCAGCCCATCGCCCCGAACAGGAGCACCAGGCCCGCCAGCAGGACGGCACGCTCGCCGAAACGGGTGTTGAGCCGGGCGGAGAGGAAGAGGGACACGCCGCCGATGGCCACCGCCGCGGGAAGCATCGCCAGGCCGGTGTCGAGCGCCCCGTACCCGAGGACCCTCTGCATGTAGAGCGCGACGATGATCTGGAAGGCGAACATGGCCGACAGCGTCAGGATCTGGACCAGGTTGGCGCCCGAGACGTTGCGCGACCGGAAGATTCGCAGGGGCATCAGCGGGGTCCCGGCGGTCGCCTGACGAATGACGAACGCGGCCAGCAGGGCGAGCGACACCGCGCCGAGACCGAGGGTGTGGGCCGCGAGCCAGCCGTACTCCTCGATCTTGACCACGGTGTAGATGCCCAGCATCAGGCCGCCGGTGACCAGCACGGCGCCGATGACGTCGGCTCCGGCGGCGAACCCGATCCCGCGCTCGCCCGGCAGTACCCGGATCGCCAGCGCGATCGTGGCCAGCCCGATCGGCAGGTTGATGAAGAAGATCCAGTGCCAGCTGAGCGCGTCGGTGAGGACCCCGCCCAGGACCTGGCCGATGGAGGCTCCGGCGGCACCGGTGAAGCTGAAGACGCCGATCGCCTTCGCACGCTCCCCGGGCTCGGTGAACAGCGTCACCAGGATGCCCAGCACGACCGCGGAGGCCATCGCGCTGCCGACGCCCTGCAGGAACCGGGCGGTGATCAGCATGCCGGGCCCGGAGGCCACTCCGGCCAGCAGCGACGCGGCGGTGAAGACCACGTTCCCGGCCAGGAACATGGTCTTGCGGCCGATGAGGTCGCCCAGCCGGCCGGCCAGCAGAAGCAGCCCGCCGAAAGCGATCAGGTAGGCGTTGACGGTCCAGCTGAGCCCCGCGGGTGAGAAGCCCAGATCCGCCTGGATGGCCGGCATCGCCACGGTCACGATGCTGCCGTCCAGGATCGTCATCAACATCGCGGCGGACAGCACGGTGAGCGCGAGCCGGCGTGACGGGGACGCGCCGGTGCGGGATGGCAGGGAGGGCCGAGGGGGCCGAGGGGGCCGAGGGGAGGGTGCGGTGTGCGACATGGCCGTCTCCTGTTCGAAGGGGAACAGAAGTGACCGTAGCAGATAGTTTTGTTGTAGACGATCCTTTATGGATTCACTTTGTGCGCTGCCGCGCTCGTCTGACCCCCCGCGGCGCCTCGGTGGGAGTGGCCAGATGGCCCGTCACCAGGCGGTTCATCGCCCGTACGAGCACCTCGCCCTCGTCATCGGGCAGCGCGCCCAGTGCCGCCCGGTGCACGCCGTCGACGATTTCCTGGCTCTGCCGTGCGACCTCCGCGCCCTTCTCGGTGACCGCGATGATCCGGGCGCGCCGATCCGTGCTGGACGGGCGGCGCTCGGCGAGCCCCGCCTTCTCCAGGGCGTCGACCGTGACCACCATGGTGGTCTTGTCCATGTCGCCGAGCTCGGCGAGCTGGATCTGCGTGCGCTCCTCCTCCAGGGCGTGGACCAGCACGCAGTGCATGCGTGCCGTAAGCCCGATCTCGGCGAGCGCCGCCGCCATCCGGGTTCTCAGGACATGGCTGACGTGGTCCAGCAGGAACGACAGATCCGGCTCGGTGCGGGCGGGTGCCATGGCGGTCATGGCCCTACCCTAGCCAACCGGTACCGTTCTGGATTATCTGCAAGCGGAAGCATCTGGCGGAGGCCCAGGCCGTCGACCAGCGGGCCGGCCGGGTGCGCGTGCTCGCCGACGTCATTCACGAATGTTCATGAATTCGCGGAGACGTCATTCGTAGACGGGCGGGGCGGCAGGCGGGGGCGGCTTCGCGGTTCGGTACCGGGCGGGCGGCTGGCCGGTGACGCGTTTGAAGGCGTTGCTGAAGGCGCTTTCCGAGGCGTACCCCCACTCGGAGGCCACCGAGGCGACCGTGCGGTCACCGGCACGCAACGCCTCGGCCGCGGACCGGATGCGCCAGTGCAGCAGATAGTCCAGCGGCGGCAGCCCGACGAGGGTCTTGAAACGCAGGGCGAAGCTGGAGCGGGACATGTCCACCTCGGCGGCGAGGCCGGCGACCGTCCAGCGGCGGGTGGCCTGCTGGTGCATCAGGGTGAGCGCGGCGCCGATCTGCGGGTCGTTCAGCGCTCCCAGCCAGCCGGGGATGTCCTCCTCGCCGGCCAGATGGGCGCGCAGCGCCTGGACGAACATGATCTGGGTCAGATGCTCGATCATCACCGTCGCCCCGAGTGGCTCGGTCGCGGTCTCGTGGGTCAGCATCCCCAGCACGGGGCGAAGGGTCCGGGCCTGAGGGCTGTCGGCGGGGATGCGCACGGCCGGGGGCAGGCAGTCGAGCAGCAGCGTCGCGGTCATGTCGTCGAGGGTGATGCTGCCGCCGATGATGACGGTCGGCTCCGCGTCCGGGGTGGTGGTGCCGTACCGTACGTTCCTGATGTTGGGAGCGTTGAGGTAGACGGCGTGGCCGTCCTCCGCCTCGACGTCCAGGTCGCTGGCGACCTCGTACGGCCGCCCGCCCGTGAGCAGGTAGCAGTCACCCGTCGACAGCCGCAGCGCGGGCGTGCCGTCGATGGTGAGCCGGCAGGCGCCGGACGTGATCGCACCGATCTTGATGTGCCGGTAGCTCCGGAAGCGCAGCGCCCAGCGGCCACCGGCCTCGAAGCGCGAGGAGAGGGCGCTGCTGACGTTCAGCAGGGTCAGGACATCGGACAGGGGGTCCACGGTGACTCCGGACGATCTCGCATATATGTCGGACTCTTTCTTATGGATTGTCCAGGTAGGCGAGCTATAGCGTTCCAACGCCCCCCTCATCTGGAAGGAGTAGGACGATGAAATACGCACAGCTCGGCACCACCGGAGTCTTCGTCTCCCGCGTCTCGCTGGGAGCGATGAGCTTCGGCGGGCGTGGCTCACAGGTCTGGGAGGCGGTCGGCGCGCTGGATGTGAAGGACACCGACCACCTGGTGGGCACCGCGCTCGATCACGGGGTGAACCTCATCGACACCGCCGACGTGTACGGCGGGGGCGAGTCGGAGGAACTCCTCGGCCAGGTGCTCGGGGCACGCCGTCGCGACGTGGTGCTCGCCACCAAGATGACCGCGCGGATGGCCTCCGGCCCCAACGACGTCGGCCAGTCCCGGCTGCACATCATGCGGTCGCTGGAGGACAGCCTGCGCAGGCTCCGTACCGACCACATCGACCTCTACCAGATCCACAACATCGACCCGATCACGCCCTTCGAGGAGTCCCTGGCCGCCCTCGACGACGCGGTGCGCCAGGGGAAGATCCGCTACATCGGCGCCTCCAACCTGACCGCCTGGCAGACGATGAAGGCCCTGGGCGTCTCCGAGCGGCGAGGATGGGCGCGGTTCGCCTCCCTGCAGGCCCAGTACTCGCTCGCGGCGCGCGACATCGAACGCGAGATCCTCCCCCTGCTCCAGGACCAGAGGCTCGGCCTGCTGGTCTGGAGCCCGCTCGCCGCCGGCCTGCTGTCCGGGAAGTTCGACCGCACCGGCACGAGTGACGGCGGGGCACGCCGCAACCAGTTCCAGTTCCCGCCGGTGAACCTGGAGCGCGCCTACGACGTCATCGACGTCCTGCGCGAGGTGGCGGCCCGCCACGAGGTCGGCGTGGCCCGCGTCGCGCTCGCCTGGGTGCTCTCGCGTCCCGGTGTGAGCAGCGTCATCATCGGTGCCAAGCGCCCGGAGCAGCTCACCGAGAACCTCGCCGCCGTCGAGCTCGAGCTCACCGAGCGGGACCTCACCGAGCTGGACGCCGCCAGCGCGCTCCCGGTCGAATACCCCGGCTGGATCCAGGCCGACCACTCCGACCGCTTCCCCCGGCAGGGTGCGTGGGAGTTCACCCCGCAGGGTTGATCCTGACACGCCGGCAGGACGTATAAAAGGATCATGAGCAGCGACACCCTCACCGACCGCCTCGCCCTCGGCGTGGAGCAGGGTCGGCTGCCCGACCTCCACGCCGTGGTCGCCCTCCGCCGTGACAGGGTGATCCTTGAGTACTACGGCGAGGGCGAGGATTTCCGGCTGAACGAGCCGCTCGGCCGGGTGCGCTTCACGCCCGGCACGCTCCACGACGTCCGCTCGATCACCAAGAGCGTCGTCGGCCTCCTGTACGGCATCGCCCTCGCCGACGGCCGGGTGCCGGAGCCGCGCGAGCCACTGCTACGGCACTTCCCCGAGTATCCGGACCTCGCCGAGGACCCCCGGCGAGCCGCGCTCACGGTCGAGCACGCGCTCACCATGACGCTCGGCCTGGAGTGGGACGAGAGCGCCCCCTACACGAGCGCGGCCAACAGCGAGATCGCGATGGAGCTGGCCCCCGACCGTTTCCGCTACATCCTGGAGCGGCGGATCGTGGACGAGCCGGGCAACCGACGGTCCTACTGCGGAGGCGCTTCGGCGCTGGTGGCGCGGCTCATCGAGAAGGGCACCGGCCAGGCGGTGCAGGACTACGCGCGTGCCAGGCTGTTCGAGCCGCTGGGGATCACGCGCTTCGAGTGGTCGACCGGCGAGGACGGGGTGGCCCTGGCCGCCTCCGGGCTGCGGCTCACCCCTCGCGACCTTCTCGCGATCGGGCGGCTCGTGCGCGACGGGGGCGGTGGCGTCGTCCCGTCGTCCTGGCTGGAGACGGCGCTGCGCCCGCACGTGCGGATCGACGAGGGGTCCCACTACGGCTACCACTGGTACGTGGGCGACACGTGGACGGGCGGGTTCGGCAACGGCGGCCAGCGGATCCACGTGGCGCCCGCACTGGACCTGGTGGTCGCCATCACCGCGGGACAGTACGACAGGCCCGACCAGTCGACCGCCTCGGTCGTGCTCGACGAGGTGATCCTGGCGGGGATCGGGCGCTGAACCGCGGGACCCGCGGGGAAGCGGGAGGAACGGAGACGCGGGAGGAACGCCACCGGCCCGCGTTCCGCCCAGCCCTCGTCACCTACCCGTTCTCGCCGCTTTGTGCCAGAGATGCCGGAGGCGTCGGAGGCGTCGAGTCGAGCCCCCGGCGCGACCGGTCGTACGGTTACGGATTCTTCGCCCGTGCGCGCTGCGTGATCGTGTTCCTCACGATCCACAGGACGCTCTGATGGATCGCCACCCCGGCGGCGACGTTGAGCACGCCCAGCGCGGCCGCCATCACCAGTGACCCGTCGAGTCCGATCGCGTCGCCGGCCAGGAGCACGGCGGGCCAGAACACGGCGGCGGCGAGGAGGGAGACCCGCCACCATCGCCCGAAGACCAGGCCGAACAGGATCATGGTTGGTATCACGATTCACGCCCTTCGCAATGATCTGCCGACATTTTCATCATGACCTCATGGCACCGGTTCTAAGCCCGTGAGATCGGTTCGATCGCCGTACCGGCCGGGATTTCTCACCGCAAAGGCCACTTCCCGGCTCAAGCTCGCCCGCGCGGTTCACCGGCGGCTTCCGCCGTCACGTCCCGTCCGATGGCCGGTGGAGCGCCCGGGGCGCGAGGAGTGCCGGTGCGAGCGGTGCGGAGCCTTGGGAGGCCGTGCCTCGGGAATCCGGGAGCGTTGTTCCCCGCGAGCCTTCGGGCGGCGCTCGGCGGGCGCCTCCGAGCGGCGGACGTGTACGGGAACGCCCGGCTGGAGGAACCGGTAGAGGTCGAGGGCGTTGTGCAGCGGGACCCGGACGCAGCCGTGGGACGCGGGGTAACGGGGGACGAGGGTGGAGCCGTGGATGGCGATGCCGCCGTTGAAGTAGACGGGGTAGAACATCGACCCCAGGATCCCGGTGGACCAGCCGGGAACCCGCGCTCCCACCCGGTAGTCGCCGAGCGGGGTCGCGGCGAACCCGCAGTGGCCCTTCTCGCAGTACGACCTGCGGGCACCGGTCGAGATGTGGGTCACCAGCACGGGTTTCCCGCCTCTCCACGCCGTGAGGAGCTGGCGCCGTAGATCGATCTCGGTCCTTTCCGGCTCCCCGTGCGACACCAGGGGCCTGACACGACGGGGGTGCAGGAGGGCCTGCCAGGTCGGCGGGTCGATCCTGTCGACGGGTTTCAACCCGTTCGCCTTCTGAAAGGCCCATACGGTCATGCGCAGAGCGGGATCATACGTGGGGCTGAGATTTCCCGGGGGGAAACCCAAATCTCTAAGTCTTTTCTTCGCGTTGTGTACCTCTATTCCCCTGCTGCCTGTTCTGAGGGTCGTGAACTGATCCGGCAGGGGGACGTGCCGGGAATCGGGGGCGGGGTCGGCCACGGCGTGCGTGACGCTGAAGGGGAGGGTCGTGACCAGGGCGAAGACGGTGCTGGTGATCAGGGAGCGTTGAACTGTGCTTCGCATATGTGACGTCTATCCGCCGACAGGTGCGATCAATCCTGTAATGCTACTTGCCGGGGAGTAAGACTTATACATCCGCGTGCGGTTCAAGGGTTATCTCGAGATGATTTTCCCCGGAAAATATGCATATATTTCCGGACGACGTTATATGAGGATATTCATTAAACACTTCTGAAACCGCTGGACGTGCTCGGCGGGGGTCGGCGGGGACGCGAGTAGCGGGCCGTCCGGTCGCGGGTGCGGAAGCCCAGTGCCTCGTACAGTCGAGCGGGCACCGGATGTCCCGCGTCCCCCCGAGGGCGGACGATCGCGGTGACCGCTCCCGCCTCCCCGAGCCGGCGCAGCGCGTGCAGGCAGACCGCGCGGGCCAGCCCCATCCGCCGGAAGTCCGGGTGCGTGCCGACCGGCTCCAGCTCCCCGACGCCGTTGGCGTCGTCCAGCCAGATCAGGCAGTACGACGCCAGGCGGCCGTCCGGCGCCTCGACGACGCGGTCCAGCTCGCGCCGGTAGGGCCACGCGCCCATGACGTTGCGGTAACTCTCCTCGGTGACCGACGAGGGAGCGAACGCCGACCGGTGCACGGCCACCCGCGCGGGCACGTCCTCCTCGCCGCGCACGTGGCGCGCGACGAAGCCGGGAGGCACCTCGGGTTCCGGTAGATCACGCAGGTCGCGTGACATGTGCAGCAGGAAGGGCGCGTCCGCGGGCTCCCGCCGGTAGCCGTGCCGGGACAGGACCGCGGCGAGTCGCCTCTCGCCCTCCAGGATGGTCACCCCCGCCTCGTCGCCGGTGGCCACACCGCGGAACCAGTCGAGCACCTCGTCCGCCAGCGCGGGATGCTCCGGATGCACGAACATCTCCAGCTCGCCCGGAGGCATCGCCCAGCCCCACGCCAGGGTGTCACCGTCGCGCTCCCACAGCGCCGTCGGCCACTCCGCCTCCCGCCCCACGTGCTGGAACCTGCTCCAGGCGAGGCCTCCGACATGCGGCCGGACGCCGGGACCCCAGGTCGCCCGTACGAGTTCCTGCATCTTGCGCAGGTCGGCGGCGCCCTCGTAGGGGCGTACGGTGACGTCACCCATCGGTCTCACGTCCCTTCCGCGGGCGGTTCCAGCCCGGACCGCCCGCACGACCGGATCACAGACCCCCTGAGCCCGCTGAATCGCCGAACACGCGGATCGCCGAACCACCGGATCCCGGACCGCGTATTCTCGCGCCGCTTCTCGTCGCCGCGCGAAGCGATTGATTCACGTGAAACCTTCGCCGATGTCCTGAGAAGGCACCCCGCCCCACCTTCGCCCGCGAGCCTCCCTCGGTGCCGCTTGACGCGGCACGGGCTGAATCCCCGGCCTTCAGGCCGGGGAGCGTGTCAATGGATCGAGCGGTCCGTGGCGTGGGCGGACGACGAGCGGCTCGTCGTCCGGGCCCGCGAGCGGGAGGGCGCCGAGTTCCTCCGCGGGGGTGGTGAGTTCCGCAACCGGCTGCTCCTGGTCGGTCTGAACGGTGGCGAGGCCGTCCCCCTCGGCGGCTTCCGGAAGAGAAGTCGGCAAGAGGGCGAATCCTGGAGTCCCGTCTTCACGGACCGCGGATCCCGTCCCTCTCGCGGGCCGCTCTCGTGACGCACGTCGCGGGAGCGGCCCGCGCGAAGTGCGGGTGAGCGCAGGCTGATCAGCTCAGCCGGATGACGCCCTTGGAGACCCTGATCTTCTTACGGGCCAGCGGCCGCTTGGCGGGGCCCCTGGCCACCGAGCCGTCGGCGATCCGGAACTTGCTGCCGTGGCAGGGGCAGTTGATGGTCCCGCCGCGGATGGTCGAGACCGGGCAGCCCTGGTGCGTGCACTTCGCGCTGAAGGCACGGAAGGTGCCCTTGACGGGTTGGGTGACCACCCATTTGCCGTTGATGATGCGGCCGCCGCCGACGGGAATGCTGCTGGTCCTGGCGAGGATGGGACCGGCGGCCTCCTCGGTGTCCTCGGAAGCCTCGGCGGGGCGTACCCATGCGGTGGCCGACGCGATCGCGGCGGCGGCGCCGCCCGCGAGACCTCGAAAGATCATTAAGCGACGGGTGGGAGCGGGCATGGCGGGCCTCCTGGGGAGTGAAGGGCTCCGTGATAGATCACGTGTGTGGTTCATATCACAGGAAAGCGGGCCTGGAGCCACGCTCCTCGATCTTTCCCCGCGACACGCAGGGTGCCGCCGTGCCGTACCGCGATGTCCCTGGCGATGGCCAGCCCGAGACCCGCACCGCCCGCGTCCCTGTCCCTGGCCTCGTCCAGCCGGGTGAACCGGTCGAAGACCGCCTCGTGGTGCTCGGCGGGAATGCCCGGTCCGTCGTCGAGCACGTCGAGCACCGCCTCGCCGCCGTCCGTGGCCAGCCGGACGGTGACCGCGGAACTCGCGTGGCGCACGGCGTTGTCCACCAGATTGGCCACCAGGCGGCGCAGCTGCCCGGCGGAGCCGAGGAGCACGGTGTCGGCCGCCACCTCCAGCGTGACCTCGATCTCCGGCCTGGGGCGCGACCTGGCCGCCTCCTCGGCGGTCACCTGGCCGAGGTCCACCTCCTCGTGGCAGATGGGCTCCCCGGCGTCCAGGCGGGCGAGCAGGAGGAGATCGGAGGTGAGGGCCTGGATCCGCTCCACGTCGGTGAGGGCCTCGGCCGCCAGCGGTCCCGGCCGGGCCAGCTCCAGGCGGGTCCGCAGGATGGCCAGCGGGCTGCGGAGTTCGTGGGCCGCGTCGGCGACGAAGCGCTTGTGCCGGCTGACCGCAAGTTCGAGGCGGTCGAGCGTACGGTTCATGGTCTCGGCGAGGCGGGCGATCTCGTCACGCGACCTGGGTACGGGGACTCGCCGGTGCAGGTCGCTGGCGGTGATGTCGGCCATCTCGGCGCGGATGGCCGAGACCGGTGCCAGCGCCCGGCCGACGGCGAGCCAGGTGAGGGCGGCGACCAGCAGGAGCAACGCGGGAATACCGGGAAGCAGCAGGCCGCGCAGGGTCGTCAGGGCGTCCGCGGTGGGTTCGAGTGAGGCCCTGGCCTGTACGAACAGCGTGCCGTTGGCGGTGTCCACGGGCATCGTGGCCAGGGCGAAGGAGTCGCCGGGCGCCCATCTGGTCACCTCGGCGGGCTCGAGCGCGGCTCCGCCCGCGATGTTCCGTACGGCCACCACGGGGGACGCCGTCACCTTCCCGGTGGACGTCCCGGACATCCCGGACGGCGGCGCGCCCTTCCCACCGGACGGCGCGGCCTTCCCGGACAGCGCCGAGGCCTTCCCGCCGGACGACCGTGAGGCGACCGGGCCCGGGCCGGGGAGCGTCGGCGCCGGTGAGGCGGGACGCGTGAAGATCTTGATGTCGGGGTCGAGGAGGGCGGGCTCCGAGTGCCCGGCGGCCTCGGCCCGCGGTCCGGTGACGGTGACCACGGTGGCCGACGGAGTGTCGATCGCCCACGAGGGGTGCTCCGGGACGCCGGTGGACGTGGCGTCGATCGCCGGGACGCCGAGCACCAACGTACCGCCGGGGAGCACGTCGGCGGTGGCGCCGGCGAGAACGTCCGCGGTGGCGCCGGCGCGGCGGGCGGCCTCGTCGGAGGCGCTCCGGGTCAGGCTCCCCGTCAGCACGCCGACGAGCACCGACGCCGCCACGCCCAGCGCGACCGCGACGATGGCGGTCGCCGCGAGGGTCGCCCGGAGCCGTACCGACAGGCGCGACGCCATCTCAGGCCTCCAGCCGGTAGCCGGCGCCGCGCACGGTCACCAGCGACGAGCGGCCGAACGGAGAGTCGATCTTGCGGCGGAGCGCGCTGACGTAGACCTCGACGATGTTCGGGTCGCCGTCGTAGGCGAAGTCCCACGCCTGGGCCAGCAACTCGCTCTTGGAGACCACCTCGCCCTGCCTGCGCGCCAGGCCGTGCAGGACCGCGAACTCCTTGGGCGTGAGGGAGATCTCCACCTCGCCGCGGCGGCAGCGAAGCCCCGCCGGATCGACGGTCAGGTCGCCGACCGCGATGGACACCGGCCTCGCCCTGCCGCCCCTGCGTACCAGCGCGCGCAACCGGGCGAGCAGCACCACGTAGGAGAACGGTTTGGACAGGAAGTCGTCCGCGCCCGTGTCCAGGGCCTCGGCCTCGTCCTGCACTCCGTCCTTGGCGGTGAGCATCAGGATCGGCGTCCAGTTCTCCGCGTCGCGGAGTTTGGCACAGACGGTGTAGCCGTTCATCCGGGGCAGCATGACGTCGAGCACGATCACGTCGTACGGGTTCTCGGTCGCCATCCACAGCCCGTCGCGGCCGTCGTACGCGACGTCGACGGCGAATCCCTCGCCCGCCAGCCCCTCCTTCAGGAGGTGGGCCAGGCGCTTCTCGTCATCAACCAGTAGCACGCGCATGCCGCCCAGCCTGCCGTACCCCGCCTAAAGCCAACCTGAAGACGATTTCCGGCGCCTTCAGGCTGGGTTCAGGCAACGGGCGGGAGCCTGTGGTCTCCAGAACGGCATGCCGGTCCGCTCACCAGTCCACCTGCCGTATCCATCCGCTGACACTCGTCTGACAAGGAGAACATCCATGCGCATCCGCATGCTCGCCGCCGCGGTGGTGACCGCGGGGGCTCTGATGGCCACGCTGACCGGAGCCGCCAGTGCCGACACGCCCACCCCCACCCCTCTTCCCAAGGACGACGTCGTGATCGTCGACTGCGAGGGGGGCGGCCAGGTGACCCTGACGACGCGCCGGCTCACCGAGGCCGAGCGCGAGAAGCTGGAGAAGGAGGGATCCGCTCTCGCGGTTCCCGCCGTTCCCGCCGTGCCGTCCGGACAGGCCGGTGAGCCGGGGAAGCCCGAGGCCGGACGCGTCACGATCGCCGAGGACATCCTGGCGGTGCGGCCGGACGCCGAGCCGTCCGCCCTTCCCGAGGGCGCGATCCCGCCCAAGAGGATCAGGGTCATGGCCGCGCCCGCCCTTCCCGAAGGCGCTCAGAAGCCCGGGGAGGTGGCCACGCTCTCCACGGCCGTACCCGCTCCCGAGGGGGCCGGGATCACCGAGATCAGGGTGACGGGCAAGCACCCGGAGGGCGACGTGCCCACCGTCACCTGCGTCAAGAAGGCCGGCATGAAGGCCGAGGAGGAGTGACCTCGGGGACGCCCCGGCGAGCCCGGGGGCGTCCCCGCGAAGACCTGCGAACCGGCCGGGGCATCCGTGCGGGAATTGCCCCGGCCGGTTCGCAGCAGGCCCGGAAACGGCTCCGGCCGGTTTGACGCCGGTTCGGAGGTGTCTCCGGCCGGTTCACCGCCGGTTCGGAGGCGATCCGGGAAACCCGCGCGGAGATCCGTGCGGGGGCCGGTCCCCGGGGGACGACGTGTCACGTGCGGGGGCCGGTCCCCGGGGACGACCGGTCACGTGCGGTGGTCAGCCCTCGGGGAAGGACGGGTGCGGGCCCAGGGCCCAGTACTCGTACAACCCGTAGCCGATCCGGCCGTCGTACTCGAAGCGGCCGACCGCGTCGACCATGCCCCACATCCTGGGGGCGTCCTCGGGCAGCGTGTGGGTGACGCCCTGCACCACCGGGCCGGGACCCTGGTACATGCCGTGCTTCCAATCCGATTCCAGGCCATATCCGGTGCCCACCATCAGGTGCACCGGGAGAATCGGGACGCAGCGCAGGTCGAAGGGTTTCCCGCCCGGCGGGGAGAAGGAGATCGTCGCCTCGCGCACCTCCCGGGTGCCGTCCACGTACGTCGGGCGGTACTCGGGACGGCCGAGATACTCCTCCTCACCCTCCCTCGGAGAGCCGAACCCCCACACGCGCACCGCCTCCTCCAGCACCCGGCGGCCCTTCTCGTCCTCCTGGACGATGCACAGGATGGCGTGGTCGTCGAACTGGACGGGCGCGTAGAGCCAGTAGAAGGTGCCCGCGTTGCGCGCCTGGATGCCGGGGGGCTCGGGCTCGCCGACCGGGCGGATGCCCCACGAGCGGTCGCGGGTGCCCTGCCAGCGGTCGGGGGTGACCTCGACGCGCTCGTCGCCGACCAGGATGTGCCCGGTCCACCGGCCGGTCTGGGCCATCCGGGAGGAGTCGAACACCACGCGCTCCTGCCAGCGCAGGAAGTGCCGGGGTTCCAGGGTGGCCGGTACGGTGCCCTCCCAGGTGAGGTCGAAGGACAGGCCGTGCTCCGTGGCGTCGAGCACCACCCGCAGCCGCCGGAGGCCCTCGATCACCTCGACCCTGAACGGGCCGACCCGCGTGTCCATCCGGTCGCCGCTGAGTTCCCGGGAGGCCCGGACCACGCGGTGCAGGTTCCGGTACCGCACGCAGGCGAACGCGTCGGTGACCCCGAGGTTGGGATACTGGCCGAGGCCGACGATGAGCATCAGCTCGTCGGACCCGGCGTGGCAGTTGAAGTAGTACCGGTCGTAGAAGTTGCGGTCCGACGTCGTGACGTGCCGCATGACCTCTGGCGACTGGTGGACGGGATGGTCGTCGAGGGGCGACAGCGTCATCGGTGCTCCTTGGGTCCGAGGAACACGTTCTAACAAGCGCTTGGTGATCGGTCAATGGACGCCCGCGCGGGAGTTCGACGGACGCCCGCACCGGAGAGTCCGATCGGCTCCGCACAGGAGTACGGCCCGCACCTTCGCGGTGCGGGCCGTACCCCCGGCAGTCGCCGTAGGCCGTACCCGGCCGTACGCCGTGTTCGTGCCACCGACCGGCACTCACGTGACCGGCCGGCGCTCCGATCCCTAGGACAGTTTCTTGGAGGTGTGCTCCGCCCTGGAGTCGGCCTTGGCACCGACCTCCTCGGCCTTCGTCGCGGCGTCATCCGCCGTGTCGGAGACCTTCCCGGCCACCGCCTCCGTCTTCTGCCCCACCCACTGGGACGCGTCGGAGGCGCTTTCCTTCAGTGTGTCCGCCCATTGGTCGGCGTTCCTGCGGTACAGGACATAACCCGCCGCCGCGATCGCGACGCCCGCGAAGAGCAGGATCATGGGTGTTTTCCTGGATTTCGCGGGAGTGGGATCGATCCTCGCGGCGGCCTGGGACAGCGCGGCGCTGATCTTCGGCGCGAGCTGCTCCTCGAACGAGTGCGCGGCGGCGTCAAGCCTGGGTGCCGCCCACCCGCGTGCCACAATGATCTTCTCGCTGGCCACGTCACGAGCCTGACCGGCCACTTCACGGGCCTGGCCGGCCATCTCTCGGGCGTGACCGGCCACATCGCGAGCCTGGACGGCCATGTCATGGGCATGATGACTGGCCGCGTCACGGGCGTGGCTGGCCATCGGGCCGACCCGATCCGCGGCTCGGACGGCCTGAGCCTTCACGTGGCGCAGCCGCCTTTCCGGTGCCACGATCTTCATGTGGCGCTTTCCAAACAGTGCTAGAGGCACAACAACCTCCCCATTCGTTGGGGCCCCGTCGCCACCCCTTCCCGCTCGAAGGCGGCTCAATCATGACGGCCCGTGGGAGGATGCTTGGGGATGCGGCTGCGGCCGAAATCGTCAAAGTGCCATAAAAGCAATACGTTGCACAGGTATTCCTACGAACTGAAGGGGGCAGTCCGATCATGGCTGAGAAGTTGATCGCGAACCTCAACACCAACCGCGGTAGCGTGAAGGTCCAGCTCTTCCCGGATCACGCGCCCAAGACCGTGAGGAACTTCGTCGAGCTCGCCGAGGGCACCCGCGAGTGGGTGCACCCGGAGACCGGCCAGAAGTCCAACGCCAAGCTGTACGACGGCACGATCTTCCACCGGGTCATCTCCGGATTCATGATCCAGGGTGGCGACCCGCTGGGTCAGGGTGTCGGCGGTCCCGGCTACAAGTTCGACGACGAGATCCACCCGGACCTCTACTTCAACCGCCCGTACCTGCTCGCCATGGCCAACGCCGGCGTCCAGTTCGGCCGCGGCACCAACGGCTCGCAGTTCTTCGTCACGGTGGTTCCCACGCCGCATCTCAACGGCAAGCACACCATCTTCGGTGAGGTGATCGAGGGCCAGGACGTCGTCGACGCCATCGCCAAGACCGAAACCGACGCCCGTGACCGTCCCACGGAGCCCGTGGTCCTGGAGTCGGTGACCATCGAGCGCGTCCAGAGCTGATCTCTCGCCCGGCGGCCTCCTCCGGAGGCCGCCGGGCGCGTTCCCGCACGTCCTCTTCCTCACCCCCGCCCCCGAGCCCTTCCCTTCGCGGGTGTACGGGTGCTCGGGATCGTGAATAGGCTGGCAGTCTGTGGATAACAGAACGCTCGAAGGGGCCAGCCACACACATGACCACCCAGCCGTCCAACGAGCCCGACACCGTTGTCCCCACCTGCTACCGGCATCCAGGGCGTGAGACCTACGTCCGCTGCCAGCGCTGCGACCGTCCCATCTGCCCCGACTGCATGCGCGACGCCGCGGTGGGTTTCCAGTGTCCCGAGTGCGTGGCCGAGGGCAACAAGGGCATGCGGCGGGCGCAGTCCGTGTTCGGCGGCGGTGTGATCGCCAAGCCCTACGTGACCTGGACGCTTCTCGGTGTCAACATCGTGATGTTCCTGGCTCAGATGGCCTCGAACGGCCGGGTGACCGCGGAGTTGGCGATGTGGGTCTTCGGGATCGCCGTCGACTCCGACTACTACCGACTGATCACCAGCGCCTTCCTGCACCGGGACTACCTGCACATCGGGCTGAACATGTGGGCCCTGTTCATGGTCGGCCCCTACCTGGAGCAGGCCTTCGGCCACGTTCGGTTCCTGGCGCTGTATTTTCTCGGCGCACTCGGCGGCTCGGTGCTCGGTTACTGGTTCGATCCGATCAACGTCGCCAGCTTGGGCGCGTCGGGAGCCATCTTCGGCCTGTTCGGTGCGATTTTCGTGGTCAGCAGGCGGCTCCGTCTCGACCTTCGCCCCATCATCGTGCTGCTTGTGATCAACCTGGTGATCACGTTCATTCCGGGGCTGAACATCAGCTGGACAGCACACGTGGGAGGGCTCGTCACCGGGGTGATCGTCTCGGCTGTTCTGGCCTACGGTCCGAAGGCCAGTCGGACGATCTTCCAGAGTGTGCTGCTTCTCGGCGTTCTGGCGATCCTGGTGGGATTGGTGATAACCAGGACCGCCTTCTTGCTGTCGTCGGTGGTCTGAGTCCCCAGGGTGTGGACAATGCCTGTGGAAAAGCTAGCGCCAGCGGGTGGAGAGGATCACCCCGAGGATGATGAACGCGAACCCGACCAGCAGGTTCCAGTTCTGGAGGGTGCCGAGGAGGGGAGCGGTGGGCGCCACGTAGTAGACGGCGATCCACAGGATGCCGACGATCCAGCAGGTCACCATGACCGGTGCCAACCAGCGTGGGCTGATCTTGACCTGCTGTGAGGTCTGCGGCGGGGTGTAGACCGGCTTCTTGCGAGTCTTGGGCTTGGGCACTGGGGTTCTTCTCCTGCGTCAACCCTGCGCGATCTGGATCGTGCGCAGGCCGTGTCGATTAGCGTAGTCGCTAGTGGGTGAAGTTCCGTGTAAGGATAGTCTGCGCAGCTGGACCATGGCGATTCCGTGGGGCACCATCCTGTGGCAAATGTTGCGCCGGACCCGTGATCCGGCCCGCCGCGGAGGCCTTTTCCGTCACTAGCCTGACCCCATGAGAGCGGCGCTGAGGGTTCTGGGCGACCTGAGCGTCACCGCGGGGCTGGTCATCCTCCTCTTCTGCGCCTACCTCCTGTGGGGCACCGGCTCCTACACCGCCGGGCAGCAGGCGCTGCTGCGCAGAGAACTCCTGGGAGAGGAGATCCCGCCAGGCGGTGAGGCCGGAGGCCGGCGGGGAGAGCCGCCGGGGCCGATCCGGCTGGGCGGGGCGGTGGCGATGCTGGCGATTCCCAGGCTCGGGGACGACTACCGGTACGCCATCGTGGAAGGCGTCGACCAGGATCGGCTGCGGATGGGCCCCGGTCACTATCCCGGCACTGCCATGCCAGGAGAAATCGGTAATTTCGTTCTTTCGGGCCATCGGACCACCTACGCCGCCCCTTTCAGCCGCATCGACGAGCTCCGCCGGGGCGATCTCATCCTGGTCGACGCCCGCGAGGCCCGCTACACCTACCGCGTCACCGGCAGACGCGTCGTCGACCCCGGCGAGATCAGCGTGGTCGCCCCGGTTCCCGGCCGGCCGGGCCACGAGCCGACCAGAGCGCTGATCACCCTGTCCACCTGCCACCCGGAGTACTCGGCCGCCCTGCGGCTCATCGTCTCGGGGGAGCTGACGGGGCGTGAGGACCGCCTCGGGCGGTCCGGGTGAGCCGATAGACCCCGAACAGGAAGGCCCGGGTGACGCCCCGGACACGAAGGAGGTCCCATGTACGGCTGGATCTGGCGAATGCTTCCCGGAAACCTCGTGACCAGGGGGTTCGCCGCCCTGGTGCTGGCCGGGCTGGTCGCGGCCGTACTCTGGTATGTCGTGTTCCCTTGGATCGAACCTCGCGTCTCCCTCGACCTGACCACCGTGGGCCGATGAGCCGCGTCCTGGTCGTCGACAACCACGACAGCTTCGTCCACACCATCGTCCAGTATCTCCGCGAGCTCGGCGCCACCTGCGACGTGCGCCCGCGCGACCTGGTCGCGGTCGAGGACGCCCGTGGCTTCGACGGGATCCTGATCAGCCCCGGCCCCGGCACCCCGGAGGACGCGGGGGTGAGCGTCCCGCTCGTCGGCCACTGTGAGGCCCACGGCATCCCGCTGCTCGGCGTCTGCCTGGGACACCAGGCCATCGCCATCGCCCACGGGGCGACCGTGGGGCGGGCGCCCGAACTGGTGCACGGCCGTACCAGCGCGATCTCGCACGACCGGCGCGGCGTCTTCTCCGGCCTGCCGTCACCGGTGACCATGACGCGCTACCACTCGCTGGCCGTCCTGCCCGGGACGGTGCCCGAGATCCTCGAGGTCACCGCGACCAGCGACGACGGTGTGATCATGGGTTTGCGCCACCGTACCGCCCCCGTCGAGGGCGTGCAGTTCCACCCCGAATCGGTGATCTCGGAACACGGTCACCGGCTGCTCGGAAACTGGCTCGAAAGATTGTTGTAACGCGAAGCCCATCCTGAACGATTGACCAGTGAGAGTCCTTCCGCCATCGCCCCCGAGTGGCGGAAGGACTCTTCCCCGTTTCCGGGCCTTCCGGTTCCCGTCTCCCGGATCTTCCGGCCGGAAACCGGGTGACGACGTCCCGCAAGCCGGACGCCGCACACATCGAACGCCGCGAACTCCAGACGCCGCGAAAGCCATGGGAACGCGGGAACGGCCAAGAACGCCGGAAAGAGCGCGGGCGGGAGAGGAAAGAGGCCCCCGCGCGGTCGCGGGGGCCTCCGTCAGGTGCTCCGGTCAGTTCCCGTCGCCGGGCGGCGCCTCATCGAAGATCGTGCCGTCGTCGGGCTGCTCCGTGGGCGTGTCCTCCGTCGGCTCCTCGGGAATGGTCGGCTGCTCCTCGGGGAAGGTCGGCTCCTCGGTCGGCTCGGGCGGTGCCCCGCTCGACACGATCAGCGTGATGGTCGTCCCCTGCTGGTACTTGCCGCCCGCCTCGGGAGACTGGCTCAGCACGGTGTCCTTGGGCAGGTCGCTCGGCTGCGGGACGACCTTCCACTTGAAGCCCGCCTCCTTGAGCGCGTTCTTGGCGTCCCCGACCGTGAGGTTCACCACGGCCGGGACCTCCACCGCCTCCTTGGGAACGTAGATCCGGACGATGCTGCCCTTGTTGGCCTTCTTGCCCGGCGCGGGCACGGTCTCGAAGACGACGCCCTGCTTGCGGCTGGAGGGCTTGGTCTGCAGGTTGACCTCGAAGCCGGCGTCCTCAAGGGTCTTCGTGGCGTCCTCGGCGCTCATGTTGAGCACGGTGGGCACCTCGACCTTCTCGATCCCCTTGGAGACCTTGAGCGTCACCTCGGTGCCCTTGTCGACCTCGTGGTCGGCCGACGGGTCGCTCTCGATCACCGAGCCCTTGGGGATCTCCTCGTCGAACGCGTCGACGACCTTCACCTTCAGGCCGAGGTCCGTGAGCCTCTTGGTCGCCGCCTCCACGGTCTGCGAGACCAGCGGCGGGATCTTCACCTTGCCGCTGGTGGTGGGGGTGCCCGGCGAGCTGAGGAACATGTAGCCGACGCCGATGAAGGCACCGATGACCAGCAGCGGGATGAGGATCCACGCCGCGGTCTTGACCGCGGTGTTCCCGCCGCTCTGCTGCCGGCGACGGCCGCCCCCGCCGGTGCGCGGGCCGCCGCCCTCCTCGCCGTACTCGTACGCCGGGACGGCGGTGGTGCGCTGGGTGGCCGGGCCGCCCGGACCGCCGGGGCCCGGAGCCTGCATCGTCCGGGTGGCCGAGCCGTAGTTGTTGTTGGCGCTCAGCGCCATCGTCTGGGCGTCCGTCGGGATGCCGGACATCGCCCGCTGGATGTCGGCCCGCATCTCCCCGGCGCTCTGGTAGCGGTGCGCCGGGTCCTTGGCCATCGCCTTGAGCACGATGGCGTCGGCCCACTGGGGGATGTCGCGGTCGATCTGCGACGGCGGGATCGGGTCCTCGCGCACGTGCTGGTAGGCGATCGCGACCGGCGAGTCACCGGTGAACGGCGGCTGCCCGGTCAGCAGCTCGTACAGCACGCAGCCGGTGGAGTAGAGGTCGCTGCGGGCGTCGACCCGCTCGCCCCTGGCCTGCTCCGGCGAGAGGTACTGGGCGGTGCCGATCACCTGGGCGGTCTGCGTCATGGTCGCGGCCGAGTCGGCCATCGCGCGGGCGATGCCGAAGTCCATGACCTTCACGTCGCCGTTGCGCGTGATCATGATGTTCGCGGGCTTGATGTCGCGGTGGACGATGCCGCCGCGGTGGCTGTAGTCCAGCGCCCGCAGGATCCCGTCGACCAGCTCGGCGGCGCGCTCGGGCAGCAGCCGCCGGTCGGCCCGCAGCAGGTCGCGCAGCGTGCGGCCGTCGACGTACTCCATCACGATGTAGGGCACCGGCGCACCCTCGGAGACGTCCTCGCCGGTGTCGTAGACCGCGACGATGGACGGGTGGTTCAGTGACGCGGCGGACTGCGCCTCACGGCGGAAACGCGCCTGGAAGATGTGGTCCCTGGCCAGGTCCGCGCGAAGGGTCTTGATGGCGACGATCCGATCCAGCCGGATGTCTCGGGCGCGATAGACCTCGGCCATGCCGCCACGCCCGACGACGCCGTCAAGCTCGTAGCGATCGCCGAGGCGTCGGGGCTGAGTCATTTCCTGCACTGTCCCTTACCGTTCATCTTGGGTGCCGGTGAGCTCTTGGGCCACCGGTGTCCATCATCGACCCGTTGCCGCATCACGTCTCCTCATTCGGCGGGTCTGTGTCACCGGGTTCAGGAGTTGTGCTCGGTGTGAGGCTCGGTGTCACCGTCGGGGTGGTTGGTGTCGGGGTGGGAGTCGTCGGGCTGGGGCTGGGCGGTGGCGACGTACTCGGCCTTGCGGTGGGCGTGGCCGATGTGCTTACCGTAGCCGACGGCGTGACCGAGGGGCGGGCCGACTTCGTCGGCGAGAGCGATGGTCTGCTCGTCGGAGGCTTGCTTTTCGTCGGCCGTGCGGTCGGCGACGTGGTCGCCGGGCTCGACCGTACGACCGGTTCTCCCGGCTCGCTGTCACCGGGCTGGTTCGTCAGCTCGTGGACCGCCAGGGCACCCAGCCCGACCGCGGCGGCGCACCCCGCGACCGTGGCGACGATCACCGTCGTCCTGCGCAGACCGCGGCGCCCGCGACGCGCAGGGACGGCACCCGGCGGAGTCGTGCCCGCACCGGATCCCGCACCGGCGCCCGCGCCGTGACCGGGCCCCCTGCCGGAACCCCCGCCCGCCCCGGAGCCCGTGCCCTGACCGGGCTCGGGCCGGAGGGGGACGGCGAGGGCGGAGGTGACCTCCTGGGGCCACTCGCTCGCGGGCTCCGCGCGCCAGCCCACGGGGTCGGTGAGCATGCCGAGACCGGTGGCACCGGTGGCGGTCAGCGCGTCGAGCAGCATGTCCGCCCGTTCCGACAGTTCCCTGGCACCGGCCGGGCGCCGCAGCGGATCCTTGGCCAGGCACGCCATGACCAGGTCGCGGACCGCCGGCGGGATCCACTCCGGCAGCGGCGGCGGGGGTTCGCCGATGTGCATGAGGGCGATCGCCACCTGCGTCTCGGCGCGGAACGGCGCCTGCCCGGTCAGGCACTCGTAGGCGACCACACCGAGCGAGTAGATGTCGGTGGCGGGTGTGAGCGGGTCGCCGGACGCCTGCTCGGGGCTGACGTACTGCGCGGTGCCCATCAGGATGCCCGTCTGGGTGACCGGCACCGCCTCCAGCGCCCTGGCGATGCCGAAGTCTGTGATCTTTATCACGCCCGCCTCGGTCACCAGAAGGTTCCCGGGCTTGATGTCCCTGTGGATGATCCCCGCGCGGTGCGCGGCGTGCAGGCCCATGGCGGTCTGGCGGACCACGTCGAGGGTGATCTCGGGGCTCAGCGCGCCGTCGCGGGCCAGGATGCCGGCCAGGGACTGCCCGGGCACCAGCTCCATCACCAGGTAGGCGACGCCGCCGCCCTCGCCGTAGTCGAAGACCTGCGCGATGCCCGGGTCGGACAGCCCGGCCGCGATGCGCGCCTCGGAGCGGAACCGCAGGCGGAAGGCCGGATCCTCCGCCACGTGCGGGCGCAGCAGCTTCACCGCGACCTCGCGGCCGAGGAGCTCGTCCTTGGCTCGCCACACCTCACCCATGCCGCCCGACGCGATCCGCCCCAGCGGGCGATACCGGCCCCCGAGCAACGCGGTCATCTACCCAGCACCGCTTCCATCACGCTCTTGGCGATCGGGGCCGCGGTCTGACCGCCCGAGGCGTCGCTGCCGGCGCTCCCGGACTCGACGATCAGCGCGACGGCGACCTTGGGGTCCTCCGCGGGGGCGAAGGAGATGAACCACGCGTGCGGGTCACGGCCCTGGGCGGTCTCGGCGGTGCCGGTCTTGCCGCCGACCGTCACGCCCGGGATCTGCGCCGCGCTCGCCGTGCCCTTGTTGACGACGTTGACCATCATCTCCTGGAGCTTGCGCGCGCTCTCCTCGCTCATCGCGGTGTCCAGCTCGTCGGGGTCGGCGCTCGCGACCTCGCCACCCTCGGAGTCCGCGATCTTGTTCACCAGGTACGGCTTCATGACCACGCCGTTGTTGGCGATGCCGGCGGCGATCATGGCCATCTGCAACGGGGTCATCTGGTTGCTGCGCTGGCCGATCGAGGCCTGGGCGAGGGCCGCCTGGTCCTCCTCGGGGCCGATGTTGCTGGCCGCCACCGGCATCGGGATCGCCAGCTGCTCGCCGCCGATGCCGAACTTGGCCGCCTGGTCGCGCAGCGCCTCGTAACCGAGGTCCATCGCGATCTTGCCGAACGGCGTGTTGCAGGACTTCTCCAGCGCGAACGACAGCGTCACCCGCCCGGCGCCGCACGCCGCACCGCCGTAGTTGGGCAGGTCGGCGGTGGTGTTGGGCAGGTCGAGCCGCTGCGGGGCGTCGACCTGGGTCTCAGGGCCCACGGTGTCGTCGCTCTCCAGGTACGCGGCCGCGGTGACCACCTTGAAGGTCGAGCCCGGCGGGTAGGTGCGCTCGACCGCCCGGTTCAGCAGCGGCGTGTCCTCGTCGTTCTCCAGCTTCTTGGAGACCTCGTTCACCTGGGCCTTGTTGGCCTTGGACAGCGGGTTGGGGTCGTAGGTGGGGATCGAGACCATCGCGAGGATCGCCCCGGTCTTCGGCTCGATCGCGACCAGCGCGCCCTTCTTGCCGCTCTCGCCCAGCGCCTTGTACGCCGCCTCCTGCGCCCTGGGGTTGATCGTCAGGTCGACGTTGGCGCCCTTGCTCTGCTTGGCGGTGAACAGGTCGATGCTGCGCCGGATCAGCAGGTCGGCACTGGTGCCGTTGAGCAGGGAGTTCTCCGCCCGCTCGATGTTGCTCTCGCTCTCGGGCGCGAAGAACCCGGTGATGGGGGCGTAGACCTTGCCCTCGGGATAGCGGCGCTCGAAGCGGAACTCGGGGTCGCCGGTGTCGATCGACTCGGCGAGCACCTTGTTGCCCGCGGTGATGCGGCCGCGCTCGACCTCGTAACGCGCGTACAGGTTGCGGTCGTTGCGCGGGTTCGCGCGCAGATCGTCCGCCCGCACGGCCTGCAGGTAGTTCACATTGATCATGAGCAGGCCGAACATGAGCAGGCAGGCAAGGGCGGCGCGCTTGAGGGGACCGTTCATCGCTGGAACACCTGCGTCATTCCTTCGTCCTGGATGGCCTGGGGCGGAGGCTTCCTCGCCGTATCCGACATGCGTACCAGCAGCGCGATAAGGATCCAGTTAGCCAGCAGCGCCGATCCTCCCTGGGACATGAACGGGGTGACCAGGCCGGTCAGCGGGATCAGGTTGGTCACGCCGCCCACGATGATGAAGACCTGCCAGGCGAGGATGAACGACAGGCCGCCGGCCAGCAACTTGGAGAACGGCTCGCGGGCCGCGATCGAGGTGCGCAGGCCGCGCTCCACCAGCAGGGCGTAGACCATCAGCAGGGCCATCAGCCCGGTCAGGCCCAGCTCCTCGCCGGTGGCGGGGAAGATGAAGTCGGAGAAGGCCAGCGGGATCTCGTAGGGGTGGCCCTGGCCGAGGCCGGTGCCGAGTATGCCTCCCTCGCCCATGGCGAACAGGCCCTCCATGAGCTGCGCGCTGCCGCCGACCTTGTCGAAGAGCGCGGGGTCCTCGGGGTTGAGGAAGACCGTGAAGCGGTCCTGCACGTGGCTGAAGAGCAGCCCCGCCAGGACCGCTCCACCGATGAAGAGCAGGATGCCGATGAGCACCCACGAGGTGCGCTGGGTGGCGATGTAGAGCATCGCGATGAACGTGCCGAAGATCAGCAGCGAGGAGCCGAGGTCCTTCTGCAGGATCAGCACACCGAGGCTGAGGCCCCAGGTGATCAGGACCGGCCCCAGGTCGCGGGCCCGGGGCAGATCGATGAAGAGCAGCCGCCGCCCGGCCAGGGCGAGCACGTCGCGCTTGGCGACCAGGTAGCCGGCGAAGAAGATGACCAGGGCGAGCTTGGTGAACTCCGCCGGCTGGAGGGTGAAGCCGCCGATGCCGATCCAGATGCGGGCGCCGTTGATCTCCTTGCCGACGAACGGCAGCAGCGGCGAGACCAGCAGCGCCAGGCCGACGGCGCCCATGGTGTAGGTCAGACGCTGCAGCGCGCGGTGGTCGCGCAGCACGATCAGCGTCACGGAGAACATGACGACCCCGACCGCGGTCCACATCAGCTGGTTGGTGGCCGAGGCCCCCTTCATGCCGGACGCCTCGAGGCGATAGATGATCACCAGCCCGAGGCCGTTGACCAGCGTCACCAGCGGCAGGATCAGCGGGTCGGCCCAGGGCGCGAACCTGGCCAGCACCAGGTAGGCGGCGAGCATGAGGCCGCCCAGGCCGAGGCCGTAGGTGACCATTCCCGCCGGGATCTGCTCGTCGAGGGCCAACCCCACGTTGGCGTACGCCAGCATCACGATGGCGACCGCGAATGCGAGCATCGCCAACTGGGCCACCCGCCGTTTGGCGGGAAGCGGGACCGGCTCTGCGCTAGGGGTGCTCATGTGTTTACTGTGACCTTGTGGGTTCGGGAGCCCTGGCGGGCGCGGAGGACGCGGAGGCGCTCGGGGATGCGGTCGGTTCGTCCTTCCCGTCGGATGTGGCTGCGGACGTCTTCAGCTCTTCGATCTTCTTCAGGCCCGCCTCGACGGTGGGGACGGGGATGCCGTCGCGGACCTGGCCCTGCTGGAACGCGCCGAGAGTCGTGATCGATTCCGCGGTGCTCCGGGCGACGTCGAAGAGCTCGATGGGGCCCAGGTTGGTCTTCACGCCCTGGAAGACCACGATCTCGTTGCCCTTGGCCCCCACGAAGTACTGGTCCTCCAGCCACTGCCCGCCGAAGTACCAGCCTAAGCCGCCCCCGATGACGACGACGCCGCCCGCCACGGCCAGGAGAGGCCACAGCCGGCGGCGTTTGACCGGTCGGGCCGCGGCCCTGACGATCGGCTCGTCGGTGTCGGTGTCGTCGTCGTCGGAGATGACGGGTTGCGGCATGGTGACCGCGCTGGCACGGCCCGCCGGGGTGTCCGGCGGCTGTGACCGCGGCATGCTGGAACCGGCGGCGCCGACCACGGCCGCGTCGGTGCGCGGCACGTGGGTCTCGTCCACCTCCAGCACGTCGGCGAGGACGCAGGTGATGTTGTCGGGGCCGCCGCCCCGGTTGGCCAGGTCGATGAGGGTGCGGACCACCCCGTCGGGATCCTCGATCGTGGAGAGCGTGTGGTGCAGGGTCTCGGCGCTCACCACCCCGGACAGGCCGTCGGAGCAGAGCAGGTAGCGGTCGCCGATCTGGGCCTCGCGCAGGGACAGGTCGGGGTCGACCTCGCCGCTGCCGTCGAGCGCCCGCAACAGGATCGACCGCTGGGGGTGGGTGGCGGCCTCGTCCTGGGTGATCCGGCCGTCGTCCACCAGTGACTGCACGAGGGTGTGGTCGTGCGTGATCTGGTAGAGCTCTCCGGCTCGCAGCAGGTAGGCCCGCGAGTCGCCGACGTGGACCAGGGCGACCCTCGTCCCCGACCAGAGCATGGCGGTGAGGGTGGTGCCCATGCCCTTGAGGCTGGGGTTGTGACTCACCATCTCGTGCAGCTTGCGATTGGCGTCGCGTACCGCCGCCTCGATGGCGCTGAGCAGGTCACCTCCCTGGGCGTCCGTGTCGAGCAAGGACATCTCGGCGATGGCGACCGAGCTGGCCACCTCGCCGTGTGCGTGGCCGCCCATACCGTCCGCGACGGCGAGCAGGCGGCCGCTGGCGTAGGCGGAGTCCTCGTTGCCTTCGCGGAGGAGGCCGACGTCAGAGCGGGCGGCGTAACGGAGTGCGATGGTCATTTGCGCAATTCGATGACGGTCTTGCCAATGCGGATCGGAACACCGAGCGGCACCGGAGTCGGACGGGTGACTTTGGAGCGGTCAAGATACGTGCCGTTGGTGGAGCCGAGATCTTCCACGATCCACTGACCGTCCTGGGGGAAGAGCCGGGCGTGCCGGCTGGAGGCGTAGTCGTCGCTGACCACCAGCGTCGCGTCGTTCGCCCGGCCGATGGTGATGGGCGTCTCCGAGAGGGTAATGGTGGTGCCTTGGAGGGGGCCACCGGTGACGACCATCTCCCGGGGTTCCCCCTTCTTGGATTTGGCCGGGGTCTTCGCCGGCTTGGGCGCCTTGCGCGCGGGGACGGCGGCGGCCGTGCGTGAACCGAACAAGTCTGTCCGGATCACACCGACCGCGGCAATCACGAAGAACCACAGCACCGCGAGGAAGGCGAGCCGGATCAGCAGCAGCGTGAGCTCGGACATGGACCGTCTGTTTACCTTTAATCGCGCCGGAAAACCAGAGTCGTTCGCCCCAGCGTCACGCGAGTGCCGTTCTGGAGCTCGACCCGGCGAACCGGCTGGCCGTTGACGAAGGTGCCGTTCGTGGAGCCGAGGTCGACGAGCGCGACCAGGGGACCCTCCACTCGCAGCTCGGCGTGGTGCCGGGACACACCCGGGTCGACCAGCCGTAGATCGCAGTCGGTGCCCCTGCCGAGCAGGGTCACCGGTGTTGTCAGGTCGAAGGACCGCTGGCCCTGCGGGTCGTCCTGGGTGGACACCAGCAGGCGGGGGCGGCCTCCGAAGGCGTGGGATTTCGCGGCGGGCACGTCGCTCACCGGCTGGCGGATCTCGTCCTGCTCGACCGTCGCGCCACGGATCACGCCCGAGCGGATGCGGAACAGGCCGACCGCGAGGTCGTCGGCCGTCTCGAAGCGGACCCTGACCGGCCCCACGAAGGAGTAACCCTGTTCCTTGGCGTACTCCCTGGCGAGGTTGGCCAGCTCGTGGCTGATGCTGTCGGAGTAGACCTCCAACCGCTCGTTGTCGGTCGTGGACAGTTCGACCACGAAGTCGTTGGGCACGAGAGTGCGTCCCTGGGCGACGATCGCCGCCCGCTCGTCCATCTCCCGTTGGACCGCACTGGCGACCTCTACCGGCTGAAGGTCAGATTTGAACGCCCGTGCAAAGGCCCCTTCAACCAAACCTTCGAGCCTCCGCTCGAAACGCTGAAGGACTCCCACCGGGTACCTCCCCTCCTCCGTCTATGTGGTCGCGGCCGCTTGGGGGCTCGTTGGCTCGTTCCTCGCTCTCTCGCACCCAGCTGCTCCGCTTTCGCATCTAGGAGGATCGTATCCGGGTTCATGGGTACGGGCCGATCCGTGCTAATGTTTCGACCGCACCCAACAAGGGCGGGTGGCGGAACGGCAGACGCGCACGGTTCAGGTCCGTGTGTCCGAAAGGACGTGAGGGTTCAAATCCCTCCTCGCCCACAAGATCATCACCCCGGTCATGCGAGCATCGCGACCGGGGTTTTGTCGTTTCCTGGCGAACCGCGTATCCATCTGAGCCGTCCGTAAGGTCTCGTGGCGGGCCGAGTCGATCATCGATCAAGGTAGTCGCTCGCTCCGTTATAGAGAAGTCTCAGGGGTTACGCATGGGTCTTGTGGTTTTTGGACCGCTACGACATGCCTATCGGTTCTACCCGGCCACGCTTGCTGATCACTTTCGGATGACTTGCAGGGATTCGTCGGTGTCTGATTACGCTTACAGAGAACACGGGCCGGGAAAATATATTTTCCCGGCCCGTGTCGTCCTCCCACCGGTTCCGTGATCGATCTGGCCGGTCTCTCGCCGGCCTGGTGGGGCTCTCACCGGTCTGGACGGTACGTCGCCGCTCTTCCACCGGTCTCGCCGCTCCCGCCGGACGCAGGGAACGGCGAGGACCGCTAGCGGGCCGCGAGCATCCGTACGTCCAGGATCTCGCCGAGCAGGTCCGTGAGGCTCACCATGCCGATCACCTCGCCGCCGTCGGTGACCAGGCCCAGGTGCGCGTGGGCGTCCTGGAGCGCGGAGACCGCGTCGGGGATCGTGGTCTCCTTGGCCAGGCGTGGCACCGGGCGGGCGAGCTCGGCGGGACTCGCCTCCGGCCGGACGAGGATGTCCCTGACGTGCACCACGCCCAGGACGTCGCCCGGCCTGCCGGAGGTGACCAGCATGCGCAGGTGCCCGTCGCGTGCGGCGACCTGGCGCATCCGCTCGCTCGTCGCGTCGGCGGGCACCGAGGTGGTCTTCTCCAGCGGCAGCATCAGCCGCTCCACCGGCTGCTGGTGAACCCGCAGGGCCCGGGTGAGCAGGTCGTGCTCGTCGCGGTCGAGCAGGCCCATCCGGCCCGACTCGCCGACCAGCATCGCCAGCTGGACCGGGGTCCTGGTGGTGGCCAGCTCGTCCTTGGGATGCACCCCGAACAGTCTCAGGATCCCGTTCGTCAGCCCGTTGAGCGCGGCGAGCACCGGCCGGACGACCCAGGTGAAGCCGCGGAACGGCAGGGCCAGGCCCATCGCCGCCATCTCCGGGTGGGTCAGCGCCCACGACTTGGGAGCCATCTCGCCGATCACCATGTGCAGGAAGGTGACGAACGCCAGCGCGATCACGAGCGAGACGGGGACCCGCAGCGACTCGGGCAGGCCGACCGCGCCGAAAACCGGCTCCAGCAGGTGTTCGATGGCCGGTTCGGTCACCATGCCCAGGCCGAGCGAGCACAGTGTGATGCCCAGCTGGGCTCCGGCCAGCATCAGGGAGAGCTCCCTGCCGCCGCGCACGGCGGCGCGGGCGGCGAGCCGGGTCAACCGGCCTCCCCGGCCCGCGAGCTCCTCCAGGCGGTGCCTGCGGGCCGAGATCACCGCGAACTCGGCGGCGACGAAGAAGGCGTTGCCGATCAGCAGGGCCACGCC
Organism: Streptosporangium sp. LJ11; assembly: GCF_051918945.1. Classification (NCBI taxonomy): domain Bacteria; kingdom Bacillati; phylum Actinomycetota; class Actinomycetes; order Streptosporangiales; family Streptosporangiaceae; genus Streptosporangium; species Streptosporangium sp. LJ11. The sequence continues at coordinate 66,170 of NZ_JBPXMB010000015.1, read as the reverse complement.
GAGCAGCAGGGCGGAGGTGGTGCTCATCGCCGCCTCGCCTCGCTCCGCTCGATCATGGGCGTCTCGGGGCCACGCTCGATCATCCGCGGCGCGGTCATCGCCGGTCGGTCCTCTTTCTCGGTTCTCGCCTCCGGGGCGTCCCCGGGATCGGCGTCCTGCGACGCGGTGAGCGACAGCCGCACCCACTCGGGGACCCTGCGGTACACCGAGAGCACGGTGAGCGCCGCCTCCCTCTCGTCGGCGCCGTCGTTCTCCAGGGGGTCGTTCCGTGACGTGAGAGTGACGGTCACCTGGTCGCCGGGCTCGGCCATCCGGCCGAGGGTGGCGAGCACGAGGCCCGCGACGGTGTCGTAGTCGTCGCTCTCGGGGAGTTGCAGGCCGATGGCCCGCTCGATCTCGTCCAGCCGGAGCGTGCCCGGCAGGTCCCAGGTGCCCTCGTCGCCCGCGATGACCCCGGCGGGCTCCGGGTCGTTCTCGTCGATGAGCTCGCCGACGAGCTCCTCCGCGAGGTCCTCTATGGTGACCACGCCGGCCAGGCCGCCGTACTCGTCGATGACGCACGCCAGGTCGTCGTGGGCGGTGCGCATGCGCTCCAGCACGAGGGGCAGCGGCGAGGAGGTGGGCACCAGGAGCGCGGGGCGGGTGATCTTTTCCAGCGTGCCGTCGGCCAGTCCCGACCTGAGCAGCTCGCGGACGCCGGTGACGCCGACGACGTCGTCGCCGTTCTGGTTGCAGAGCACCGGATAGCGGGAGTGACCGTGCCTGCGGACGGCGTCGATCAGGTCGGAGATCGGCCGGTCGTCCCTCAGCAGCACCACGCGGGGGCGCGGCACCATGACGTCCTCGGCGGTGCGGTCGCCGAACTCCAGAGCGCGGCCCAGCAGCTCCGACAACCTCGGCGGCAGGTCACCCGTGGTGGCGGACTCGGAGATGATCCGGGACAGCTCCTCGGGGCTGGCGCCGTGCTCGATCTCCTCCACCGGCTCCACGCCGACCCGGCGCAGCAGGCCGGTGGCGGCGGAGTCGAACAGGCGGATGACCGGCCCGGCGATCCGCAGGTAGATCATCGTCGAGCGGGCGAGGAACTTCGCCACCGGCTCGGGACGGGCGATGCCCAGGTTCTTGGGGGCCAGCTCACCGAAGACCATCTGGATGACGGTGGCCACCGCGACGGCCAGCGCCACGGCGATGCCGGGTACGGCCCCACTCGGCACTCCCGCGGTCTCCAGCCAGGGGCGGATGACCGTGGCGATGGCGGGTTCCGAGATGAAGCCGACGAGCAGGGCGGTCACGGTGATGCCGAGTTGCGCCCCCGACAGCATGAACGACAGGCGTCCCGTCACCTCCAGCGCCCGTGCCGCGGCCGCGTCGCCGGAGTCGGCCTGCTCGCGCAGCACGCCGCGGTCCGCCGCGACGAAGGCGAACTCCTGGGCCACGAAATAGCCGGTGGCGAGGGTGAGCAGGAGGATGGCCAGCAGGCCCAGAGCCGTGTTCACCGGGCGGCTCTCCCGGTCGGTTCAGTGGTGCCCGTGCGTTCGCACGGGCAGGTATTCCACGGGTCCGGAGTGGACACGATCATCCTTTCGAGCAGAGGTAGTCCTCTACCGTAACGATCCGGGTGGGGGTCGATGTTTCCGGATCGGCCGACGATCGCATTGTTGGTCGCTAACAACCTGTCTGAGTACTTTTACACAGGGAAACCTTGGGCGCCTGGCGGCAGGCGCTCCAGCCACGACGTAGCGTCGATAATGACGTTTTCACCATGAGATCAAGAAGTGGCGGGACAAGACGTGGCTGACAGGCCCGAAGACGACGATCGCACTCGCGCGCTGCGATCGCCCACGCCGGGGCCCGTGCCGCCGAGAGCGGCCGGGCAGCCCGCCTACCCCTCGCCTGGCGGCCCGGGGACGCCCGTCCGGCAGCCGGCGTCCTCGCGGCGGGAGGCACCCGTCCGGGAGGAGACGCCGCGCGAGGTGCCGCCGCCCCGGGGCGGGCGGGTGTACGGCAAGGCCAGGTCGGGTTCCAGCCCGGTCAAGCCGCTGAACGCGCCCCCGGCCCCGCCCGGGGACTCCGGCGGCCGGGGAAGCGGGAGCGCGTCGCGCATGCCCGGCTGGCGGCCGAAGCGTCCCGGCAGGCTCATCGTACGGATCCTCGCCGGGCTGGTCGTCGTGCTGCTCGTCCTGGCCGTCGGCGGATATTTCATGATCAACTCGCGGCTGACCAAGATAGAGGCGCTCACCGACTACGAGGGCCGTCCCGCCGACACCCCCGGCACCAACTGGCTGCTGGTCGGCTCCGACAGCCGCGCCGGCCTGACCGCGGCCCAGCGCAGGAAGCTCGCCACGGGCAAGGCCGTGGGCCGCAGGACCGACACGATGATGCTGCTGCACATCCCCGAAGGCGACGGCCGCCCGACCCTGGTCAGCCTCCCGCGTGACTCGTACGTGCCGATCGACGGTCACGGCAGCAACAAGCTCAACGCCGCCTACGCCTTCCAGGGCGGCCAGCAACTGCTTCCCAAGACCGTGGAGCAGGTCACCGGGCTGCGTCTCGACCACTACATGGAGATCGGCTTCGGCGGCTTCGTGGGGATCGTGGACGCCATCGGCGGGGTCGAGATCAACGTCAAGCAGGCGATCAAGGACCCCAAGGCCGGGATCAACCTGAAGAAGGGCCTGCAGACGATGGACGGGGGGACGGCCCTCGGCTACGTCCGCACCCGCGCCACCGGCGCGATCCCCGACCTCGACAGGACCCAGCGCCAGCGCCAGTTCTTCTCCGCGGTGGTGAAGAAGGCGGCCAGCCCCGGCGTCCTGATCAACCCCTTCACGTCCGTCCCGCTCGCGCTGAGCGCGGCCGACTCGGTGTCCGTCGGCGAGGAGACCGGCGCCTTCGACCTGCTCTCCCTCGGCCTCGCCATGGGCGGCAACCCGGTCACCACGGTCGTGCCCATCGGCTCCCTGCCCACCATCGACGGCCAGTCCGTCGTCAAGTGGGACCGGGAGAAGGCCCTGCGCATGTTCGAGGCCCTGGCCCAGGACAAGCCCGTTCCCGAGGACGCCCTCGGCAAGTGACGACCCGCCCCGGCCCCCGGGCCGGGGCGCCGGCGGGCGGTTCCCGTCCACGGCACCTTCCTCCGGCCCTCTCGCCCCGGTCTTCCCCGCGAAGCGACGCGAAGACGACGCGAAGACGACGCGAAGGCGGGGCGGGCACGGGACCGGACGTCCTCGCCGGGCGGAGCACCTTCGTGACAGTGCCCGCCCGGCGAGGGCCGGCGGACCTCAGCTGCCGCTGCTGACGACGACCCCCGCCATCACGGCCGTCATGACGGCGGCGTTGACGGCGGCGATGGTCCGGGAGACCGCCTTGCCGGCCCACTCGCCCTCGGTGATCTCCTTGATCCGCTCCTTGCTCGCGCCGGGAAACGCCTTTCGGTCGATCTTGGCCGCGTGCAGGATCGCGATCAGCACCGCGGCCCGCTCGTCGGGGGTGGCGCCGGACAGCACGCTCTGGACCCGCTCGCGGATCGCCAGCTCGACGCCCGGGTCACGCTCGGGGTAGCGGGTGCTCGGGAAGATCCCCAGGATCTTGCGCCGCTCCTCGTCCAGCACGCCCCGCTCCGCCAGGCGCGACAGCAGGCGGGCGCGAAGCTTGCCGGAGTGGAGCCTTGGCACCCACCACTCGGGCTTGCGCGCCTTGGACTCCGCCGCGATCCTGGCCAGCGCCGTGTCGAGCTCCTCGTCCCCGACCGGGGTCGCGTCGAGAACGGCGACCTTCCTGTCCGCGAGGTCGATCCGGCCGCCGACGGCCAGTTCCGCCAGCAACGCGCCGCCGAGCGCGGCGTCCAGTTCCGAGGAGCCGATGAGTTGTCTGCCCTGCTCCTCGTCGTACGCGAGCAGGAGCACTTCCTCAGCGATCGTCGTCATCGTTCGACACTACGTCGCGGGCGCTTCGCGGCCGTAAGCACTCCGTAAGCGATCTAGGGCGGTATCGCGGATAGCGTCGGCACCGAGGCCTGAGGGACGTCTCGGCTTCCTCGCCGTAACCGGAGGCCAGGGTCTCCACACCGGAGGTATGCGATGGGAGTCCAGATGAGGGTCAAGAGGCTGCTCCGGCACCCCGTCACGTGGGGTGTCCTGGCGCTGGGCGCCGTCGCGCTCGGTGTCGCGCTGTACCTGTTCCAGCCATGGCGCCTGTTCACCACCGTCGAGGTGAACGAGGCGCTGCCCGCCGCGGCCGCGTCCCCCGGGCCGGAGGCCACCCGGCAGGACGAGACGGGCGGGCCCGCCAGGGCCACCGAGACCGCTCAGGACCCGGAGCCGAAGGTCCTGGCCACGGGCACGTTCATCTCCCACGAGCACGAGACCGAGGGCAGGGCGAGGGTGCTGGAGCTGCCCGACGGGAGCCGGGTCCTGCGGATCGAGGACCTGAACACCTCCGACGGCCCGGACCTGCGGGTCTGGCTCAGTGACCAGCCCGTCAAGAAGGGCAACGCGGGATGGTTCAACCTGGACGACGGCAAGCACCTCGAACTCGGCGACCTGAAGGGCAACAAGGGCAACGCCAACTACGTCATTCCCGCCGGGGCCGACCTCGACAGCCTGAAGTCCGTCACCATCTGGTGCAGGCGCTTCAGCGTCTCCTTCGGCGCCGCCGCCCTGACCTGACACAATCTCCGACCCATGAGCGTTTCTGAGGAACTCCACGTCATCGGCCGCCCGCTCGTCGAGGCGCAGCTCGCCCATCCGACGGTGGCGGGCATCGCGCGGGGAGATCTGCCCGAGCCGGTGTTCCGGTCGTGGCTGGAGCAGGACTACCTGTTCCTGCTCGACTACGTCCGCGTCTTCTCGCGACTCGCCTGGCAGGCCCCGGACGGGCATCTGGGCGACCTGGTGGACCTGGCGCACTCCACCTTCCACGAGGAGCTGAGCCTGCACCGGTCGCTGTCGGCCGAGTTCGGCGCCGACCTCGGCGGGGCGAGGAAGGGCCCGGCCTGCGCGGCGTACACCTCCTTCCTGCTCGACTCCGCGGCCGTCTACGCCGACGGCCTGGCCGCGCTCTACCCCTGCATGTGGGGCTACTCCACGCTCGGCCGCGCCCTGGCGGAGAATCCGCCCGCCGAACCCCGCTACCGCGCCTGGGTCGACACCTACGCCCACCCGGCCTTCGCCGAGCTGACCGGGCGCATCGCGGTGATGATCGACGAGGTGGCGCCGGATCCGGACAGGGCCGGGAAGCTTTTCGCCGAGGGAATGGCTCACGAACTCGCCTTCTGGGACGTGCCCTGACCCCGTCCGCCTCGCTGCCCGGCTGCAGCCGCGGGTCGGGTGACCCGGTAGGGCTGGACGTACCGAATTGGCCTGCTATCAGGGGAAATCGAAGGTCCGGATGAGGGCATCCACGGGGCTTTGCGTCCCATCCGGTGGAGGAGTTGGAACAATGGGCGCATGAGTGTTCCTGAGGTCGAGGCGCAGGCCGTGCCGGATGACGCGTTCCTGCTCGACGTGCGCGAGAACGACGAGTGGCGTGCCGGGCACGCGCCCGGCGCCGTCCACATCCCCCTGGGTGAGCTGCAGTCCCGGGTCGACGAGGTGCCCAAGGGCGCGCCCGTCTACGTGATCTGCCGGGTCGGCGGCCGTTCCGCGAACGCCACCGCCTGGCTCAACCACGTCGGCTGGGACGCGATCAACGTCGGCGGCGGCATGCGGTCCTGGGACGGCGCGGGGCGTCCGATGATCGCCGAGAGCGGCCAGGACCCCTTCGTCGCCTGAGCCGTCCGAACCGCGCGAGGGGGGGAGCCCTCGCCGAGACGTGAGGGGGAGCCTCCGCCGAGACTCTTGCCAAGAAAGGAATGAATGGCATAATCAGGGCGAATGTCTACCGCGGGAGCTCGGGCGTAACCGGGCTGAGAGGGCGGAACCACGCGGAGGGTCTCATCGACCTCCGACGCGCCGCCGACCGCATGAACCTGTCCGGGTAATGCCGGCGTAGGGAGTGTGCGTGATGACGTCTGCCGCCGTTGATTCCAAGGGCTCCGGTGATTCCGGGGACTCCGGTGCGGCCGAGGCGCCCCTCACGCTCGGCGAGGCTCCTCCCAAGGCCCTCGGCGTGCTCGACCAGGGCGCGCTCTGGGCCAACCTGGGTGTCAGCCTGCTCGGGTTCTCCGGCGCGATCGCGCTGATCAATCCGCTCGGCGACCGGCCGCTGAGCTTCGTGGCCGCGATCCTGGCCGCCGTCGTGGGCAGCGTCATCGGTACCGCGATGGTCGGCCTGGCCGCGATTCCCGGGCAGCGGACCGGCGCTCCGGCGATGGTCCTGCTGCGCGGGCTGTTCGGGGCCAGGCTCTCCTACCTGCCGACCGTGCTGAACATCGTCCAGATGCTGGGCTGGGGGGCCTTCGAGCTGTGGGTCATCGCCCAGGGCGCCCAGGCCATCGCCGGATCCTTCGGCGTCGAGGTGCCCTACGCGGTCTGGGTGGTCGTCGCGGGGGTGATCACCACCGCGCTGACCATCCGGCCGCTGGGAGCGGTCCGCCTGCTCCGCAGGTACGTCACCGCCGGCGTGGTGATCTCGATGATCTGGTTCATGGTCGCCCTGTTCCAGCGGGGACCGGCGATCGGCGGCGGATCCTGGGAGGCGTTCGCACCATCGGTCGACTACGTGATCGCGCTGTCGGTCTCGTGGGTGCCGGTCGCGGCGGACTTCGCCCGCTTCTCCCGCTCCGGCAGGGCCGCCTTCACCGGGGTCGTCGGCGGTTACACGATCGCCCAGGTGGCCTGCCTGGTCCTCGGCATCGCGGCGCTCGCGCTGGTCGGCAACGACCCGAACCAGGTCTGGGACCCCTTCGTGGCCGCGGCACTCGGCCCGCTGTTCTTCGGCATCCTGGTGCTGCGCGAGACCGACCAGTCGTTCGTGAACGTCTACTCCACCGCGATGTCGCTGCAGAACCTGCTGCCCCGGCTGGACCGCCGGATCATCTCCGTGGCCATCGGCGTGCTGGTCACCCTGCTCGCGATCTTCGTCAACGCCGAGACCTACACCGGCTTCCTCGGCCTCATCGGGGCGGTCTTCGTGCCGATGTTCGCGGTGCTCGCCGCGGACTACTTCCTGCTCGGCGGCGCCAGGCGCTGGGACATCTCGGAGACCGCGCCCTCGCGCCCGCTCATGGTGCTCCCGTGGGTGCTGGGCTTCGTGACCTGGTGGATGCTCGCCGCGCTGCCGGCCGCCCCGGAGGTCGCGTGGTGGACCTCGTTCTGGAACGGCGCCCGCGACGCGCTCGGCTTCGTCCCGCAGCCGTGGATGAGCGCGTCCGTCGGCGCGTTCCTCGTCGCGGGTCTCGTCACCCTGGGGCTCGGCGCGCTCCGGCGCCGCTCCTGACCACGCCGCCCTACGGCTCGGCTTCCGGTCGTATAGGTGGTCGTGGGCGGTCACAGGGGGCCCCAGGGGGTCCCCCGGGGGAAGGCGGGCTACGCGCCGCCGGGCCCGCCGGGCCCGCGGAGCACGGCGGCGGACTCGATGCGCAGCAGCCGTTCCTTGGCGGCCGAGCCTCCGGCGTACCCGCCGAGGACCGCCTCGCTCTCGACCACCCGGTGGCACGGCACGATGACGCACACCGGGTTGCTGCCCAGCGCGTTGCCGACCGCGCGCAGCGCGCGCGGCCTGCCGATCCGCTCGGCGATCTCGAGGTAGGTCGTCACCGTCCCGTACGGCACCGCGAGCATCATCTGCAGCACGGTCCTGGAGAACTGGGTGGCCAGGCGCAGGTCGACCGGCGTCGTGAAGGCGCGGAGCCTGGCGGAGAAGTAGGCGTCCAGCTCCCGGCGCACCGGGTCGAGCCGCCGGGCGTCCGGCCCGATGAACGTGCCGACCTCCCTGCTGATCCGCTCGAAGACGACGTTCTCGTCCTCGTAGCTGCAGGCCACCACACCCCTGCTCGTCACGGCGAGGGTCAGACGCCCCAGCGGGCCGTCGAGCGTGCCGAACGCGATGTCGGGATGGCTCGTGCCGACGTAGTCGGGCGAGGTCACCCGTAGCAATGCATCGATGTCGCCGGATGACATGGCCCCACCCTTTCGTATCCAGGTGTGTGGTGACCGCAGAGTATCGGACGGATCGCCCGGCCAGTGGCAACACGTGCGGGACGAAAGTGCCAAGATCAGACCGGTTGAGACGGCACTATGGGTGTGTGGTGGACTACAGGGCCGACAGTGACGGGGGCATCGGCCGTGAGGTCGTCGCCGCGGCGCCCAACGCGATCGTCGCCATCGATCGCGAGCAGACGGTCCTCGCCTGGAATCCCGCCGCCGAGCGCCTGTTCGGCTGGTCGGCCGGCGAGATGGTCGGCCGCCGGGTGCCGGTGGTCCCCGAGGAGCTGACGGCCGAGCACAACGCGGTCCTGGAGAAGGTCCGCACCGGCGGCCAGGTCTCGCTGAGGACCAAGCGGTTCCGCCGCGACGGCAGCCTGCTCGACGTGCGGGTCGACACCGCCGCGCTGTCCGCGCCGGACGGCGCCCTCCTCGGCTACGTCAGCGTCTACCACCTGGCCCAGGACGACGAGACCGCCAACGACCGCAACGCCCGCCGGGCGCAGCTCGTCCGCAGGCTCACCGACGTGGTCGCCGACATCAACGCCGAGCTGGAGCTGCCCGCCGTGCTCGACCGGATCGCGGCCAGCCTCGCCGACCTGACCGGGGCCGACGCGGGCGGGTTCGTGATGATCGAGGGTGACCGGCTCCGCCTCGTGGCCTGTCACAACCTGCCCGACTCGATGCGCGACTCGACCGCCGACCTCCGCACCAGCCTGGTCGGCAAGCTGCTGCGCGAGGGCAGGACCGTCCTGCTGGAGACCGGCGACCAGGACCGGCTGGACCGGTTGATCTGGTCGCAACTGCCCGGCCTGCACACCATCGCGCTCGGCCTCGCGGCCATGGGCGGGCGGTCGTACGGCGCGCTGTACGCGCTGTTCGCCAAGCGCAAGGCGGGCCACCTGGAGCTGGAGCTGCTGGAGCTCCTCGCCGGTCACGCGGGCATCGCCGTGGGCAACGCCATGGCCTACCAGGAGGCCGTGCGGCAGCGCGCCCACGAGCGGGCGGTGTTCGACGCCAGCGCCGACGGCATCGCGGTCCTCGACGACACGGGCCGGGTGGTCCAGTGGAACCCGGCCGCCAGCGAGCTGACCGGCTTCCACGCGGCCGAGGTGATCGGCGGGCCGCCGCCGTTCCAGCTGCCGGGGCCGGGGGACAAGCTCAGCATCCAGCTGCCCTCGGGCACCTGGCTGGACGTGCTCTGCGCGGAGATCGTGGAGACGGGCGAGATCGTGGTCGACTTCCGCGACGTCACCCGCGCGAAGGAGCTGGAGGAGGCCAAGGACCTCTTCCTCGCCACCACCAGCCACGAGCTCCGCACGCCGATCACCGTGGTCCGCGGTTTCGCCAGCACGCTCGACAGCCGCTGGGACAGCATGGCCGAGGCCGAGCGACGTGCCGCCGTGCACACCATCGCCGAGCGGGCCCGCTCGCTGGGCCAGCTCATGGACCACCTGCTGCTGGGCTCGCGCGCGGGGGCCGGCGAGCTCACGCTCAGGATCGAGAGCTTCGACCTGGCCGAGCTGGTCCGGGCCGCCACGCTGGGCCTGCCGATCCTGTCGGACCTGCACCGGGTCGAGGTCGACGTCCCCGACGATCTGCCCCCGGTCTCCGGTGACGCGCTGGCCACCGACATCCTGCTGGCCCAGCTGCTGGAGAACGCCTTCAAGTACTCGCCGGACGGTGGCCTGATCAGGGTCGAGGCCTGGGTGGACGGCGACAGGGTGGTGCTGGTGGTGGACGACGAGGGCGTCGGCATCGCCCATGCCAGCAGGGAGCGCGTCTTCGAGCGCTTCGTCCAGGCCGACAGCGGCGACCGCCGCAGGTTCGGCGGGGTCGGCCTCGGCCTCTACATCGTGCGGAGCCTCGCGCGGGCCCAGGGCGGGGACGTCTCGGCGCATCCGCGTCCCTCCGGCGGCACCCGGATGAGGCTGGCCCTTCGTATCGCCGACACGCCGGGCACCCTTACCTGATCGACACGCCGAACCAGTAACGAGTCAGTAACGGATGTGCTGATCTATTGTCGAATGTGCACAAGCTGTAATTGACGCCCGGTTTCCAAGACTATCTAACGGGGCATTTCGGTCGTACTGGGGTGAGTTCCTCAGGGGGGAACAGGCATACGGGGAGGTGAGTGCGTCGAGCGTCGTTCTGTTGCCGTATGCACCGTCCAGCGTCGCTGTCGCACGCCAGCGCCTCTGCTCTGACCTGCAGGAACGGGGTGTGTACGAGACCGCTATCGACGACGCGGTGCTCGTGGTCAGCGAACTGCTGAGCAACGCGCTGCGTCACGCCCACCCGTTGCCGTCAGGACAGATCAAAGTGTCATGGCGCTGGACCGAGGAGCATGTCGAGGTCGCTGTGAGTGACGGTGGCGCGGCCACCGAACCGCGGGCGGGACGCCCGACGCTCTCCTCCCTGGGAGGGCGAGGTCTTGGAATCGTCGAGTATCTGGCCTCCAATTGGGGCGTCAGACACGAAGGGGACATCACCACGGTATGGGCGGTGGTCACGGCGGTCGACACGGTAGGTAACGGCCACGTTTCCACTCCCGAACCCGCTCTCAGGGAATGCGGATAACCCTCTTTCCGGGTTTCGTCCCGCTTCAAATGTCGTGAAGCGGGACGTGACCAGGCACCTCTCCGGCGGGGCGACGTCGTTTCAGGCGTGAAGGCTTTCCGGCGGGCGAGGTCGTTATCGGGCGTGAAGGCTTTCCTGCAGGATGACGCCCTTACCAGGCGTGAAAGTCTTCCGGTGGAATGGCGTCCTTACCAGGCGTGAAGGCTTTCCGGCGCCGGCCACCCCTCCCGCCGATCGGCGGGACGCGATTCTTCCTCGATGTCCGGTACCCGGGTCCCCGAGTGCCCGCCCGCCGCCGACCGCTCGGGCCGGGTCCCGCCGGGCGGCGTCGTCCGCGGGCGGTCACGCGGCCCCGGCCCGCGGAGCGGTCCTGACCTGGCGACATCGGCGAGAAGGCGCGCGGTGGACGTGAAACGTTCACGGGACGCCGGCGCTCCCCGGCCGGTCCGGACCGGTGGACCCCGATCCGGACCGGTGGACTCCTAAGACGCCCGCGTCCGTCCCCTGACTCTCCACCGTCTCCCTCCTTGCCGTCTCTCCGCCGACGCAGGAACGCCGGAGGCCCGCCCCGCCCTCACCCCCCGGCGAGCGCCGGACGGTGCAGCACGGCCTTCTCCCCGGCCGTCCAGGCCGTCGTGACGAGGAGATAGACCCCCGCCGCGAGCGGCAGCACCGCGGCGACCAGGACGGTCCCGTACGGCAGCAGGGGCAGTATCCGGCGCAGCGCCGCGGGCTGCACGTCCTCGCTCATCGTGCGCCGCATCCGGCGGGACGTGATCCACGCCACGGCGACGAGCAGCAGGAAGAGCCCGGCGAAGACCAGGGTCGGGCCGCTGAACAGCCCGAATCCGGCCACCGTGCCCGCGAACTGCTGACCGAGCGGCACCCCCAGGAGCCCGTGGGTCAGGAGCGCGTTGGCCTGCCCGGCGATCGTCGAGGAGATGAACACCTGGTACGTCACCATGAGGAACGGCATCTGCGCCACGGACGGCAGGCACCCGGCCAGCGGTGAGGTCTTCTCCCTGGCGTAGAGGGCGGCCAGTCCCCGCTGGAGCCGCTCGGGGTTGCGGCCGTGGCGCTTCTTGAGCCTCTGGAGCTCCGGGGCGAGGCGTACCCTGGCCCGCTCGCCCCTGGCCTGCATGACACTGAGCGGGAGCAGCAGCAGCCGGACGAGGACGGTGAACACGACGATCGCCGGTGCGGTGGAGCCCAGCGGCTCGGCGAGCGCGGCGATGAGGCCGGCGGTGAACGCGATGACGGGGTCGAACATGGAAGGGCCCTTCTGAGCGGAGTGGAGACGGCACAGAAGGCGCCCGCGAACCGCGGGGTCTTTCCCGGGACGCGTACGCGCGGCGCACGGCGGCCGGTGGCCGCGAGGGCACGGTGATCACGTGTGTACACGGTGATCACGCGCGTGCGGGGCATGCCGGTCACGTGTGCGCGGGGCACGCGGGGATCGCGAGAGGTCGCGGAGGATTACGCGGGCGCCGGGCCCGCGGAGGGTGCTCTGGGCCGGGATCTCCCGGCCGCGTCGGGGTCGCGCTGCCGGACGAACATCGTCCGTCTGGCCCGGTCGCGCCGGGACATCGGCGACCGTGACTCCGTACCCGAGGTGACAGGCGCCGGGCGCAGCGCCCAGGCGAGCAGGAGCACGCCCAGCCCGACCACGGCGGCGGCCGTCAGGACACCGCCGCCGTCGAACATCCAGACCGCCAGGGTCTGGACGGCGAGCAGCAGGTTCACTTCTTGAACTTGGCCACCGCGGTGACCAGCGCGACGACCACGAAGGCCACCACCGCCAGGACGAGCGCGAACTTCAGCAGCCCGAAGAGGGCGGGCAGCACGAACCCGAACACCACGTAGAGCGCGAGCAGGACGCCCAGAACTCCCAGCACGATACGACTCATGCGGCCCACCGTACGCCGGGCGGGGCGACGGCGGGCGCCTTGATCGTAACGATGGTCATAACGATCGAGTGCTTACGGACCGGTGACACGGCTTAGGGATCGTCCCCTCGCGGGCCTACCGTGGGGGCCATGAGTGCGCGGATTCTGGTGGTCGACGACGATTCGATGGTGGCCGAGGTGGTGGCCCGCTACCTGGAACGCGACGGTCACGTGGTCGAGTGCGTCGGAGACGGCGCCGAGGCGCTCAGACGCGCGCTGGCCAATCCGCCCGACCTGATGGTGCTCGACCTGATGCTTCCCAAGATGGACGGCCTCCAGGTCTGCAAGAAGCTCAGGGAGCGGTGGCCGGTTCCGGTGATCATGTTGACCGCGCTCGGCGACGAGCTGGACAGGGTCGTCGGCCTGGAGACCGGCGCCGACGACTACGTCACGAAGCCCTTCAGCCCCCGGGAGCTGGCGTTGCGCGTGCAGTCCGTGCTGCGGCGGGCGCGCGGGTCCTCCCTGCCGGCCGGTACCGGCGTGCTCAGGGACGGCGAGCTGGCGGTCGACGTCGGTGCCCACGAGGTGCGGCTCCGCGGTGACGAGATCATGCTGACCGCCCGCGAGTTCGACCTCCTCGCCCACCTGATGCGCAACCCCCGCCAGGCCTTCAGTCGCTCCGCCCTGCTCGACCAGGTCTGGGGCTGGTCCTTCGGCGACTCGTCCACGGTGACCGTCCACGTCCGCCGCCTCCGCGAGAAGATCGAGCCCGACCCGACCGACCCCCGGCGCATCGTCACCGTGTGGGGCGTCGGCTACCGCTACGAACCGCTGGCGGAGCCGTGATCCCGGAGATCCTGCTGATCGTCGCGGTCACCGCCGGGCTCGGCCTGCTGATCGCGCTGGCCGGGCTGGGCACGATGCGGCTGCTGCGCGAGCGGTCGATCGGCGTGATGCTCGCGGTGGTCGTCGTGGTGACCGTCATGGCGACGGTCGGCGGCATGACGGCCCTCACCCTGAAAATGATCATCGAGGGGACGTTGAGGGACATCGTGCTCAGCGTCGTCGCCGTGAGCGGCCTGGTCGGGCTGGGCGTCGCGACGGTGCTCTCGCGCCGGGTCGTGGCGGCCAGCCGCAGGCTCGTCGACGCCGTGCACGCCGTACCGGCCTCGGGGGAGTTCACGCCCCCCGAGGGACTGCCCGCGGAGCTCGGCACGATCGCCGGGAGCCTGGACCAGGCCTACCGGCGGCTGCGCCTCGGCCATGAGCGCGAGCGCGCCCTGGAGAGCGCCCGCCGTGAGCTCGTCTCCTGGGTCAGCCACGACCTGCGCACCCCGCTGGCGGGCATGCGGGCCATGGCCGAGGCCCTGGAGGACGGGGTGGTCGCCGATCCGGAGACCGTCGGCCGCTACCACCGGCAGATCCTCCTGGAGGTGGACCGGATGTCGGGCATGGTCGACGACCTGTTCGAGCTGTCCAGGATCCACGCGGGGACGCTGCGCCTGTCGCGCGACCGGATCGGCCTCGGCGACCTGGTCGCCGACGCGCTGGCCGGGGTGGAGGAGCTGGCCAGGGGCAAGGCAGTGCGGCTGAGCGGTGAGGTCGGCCCGGTGGTCCCCGTGCAGGCCGACGCGGCCCAGCTCTCCCGGGCGCTGCGCAACCTGGTGGTCAACGCGATCAGGCACACTCCGGGCGACGGCGCGGTCGTGGTCCGCGCCTCGGTCGAGGACGACACCGCCTGCCTGTCCGTCGCCGACGGCTGCGGCGGCATCCCGGCCGACGACCTGCCCCGCGTCTTCGACGTCGCCTTCCGCGGCGAGACGGCTCGTACTCCCAGCGCCGACGGCGCCGGGGCGGGTCTCGGCCTGGCGATCGCGCGCGGCATCGTCGAGGCTCACGAGGGGGCGATCGGCGTCGTCAACTCCGGCCCCGGCTGCCGCTTCGAGATCCGCCTGCCGCTCTCCGCCTGAGCGGCCCGGCCGGTCCTGCCGGGTCCTGTCCGGTCCGGGCGGACACCGGTGAGCGCGGAACGCGGGGCGGGCGGGCGGCGGGCGGTCAGCTCGCGCCGGTGCCGTTGGAACCGGTGTTGCCGGCGGCGGTGCCGTTGGCGGTCGGCGCGGGCGTGACGTGGCTCGTGGTGCCCTGCGGGCCCTCGGGCCTCACGGAGACCATGAGGGTCATCTGCGCGCACTCGCCGCCCTCGGTGTCGGGTTCGACGTGCTGGCAGGAGGTCAGCCTCCTGGTGGTGCCGAGGGACTCCACCATCGCCCGGAACGTCGGGCACGGCCAGCGCCACATGCAGCTGCGGCAGCGCAGGATCGGATGCGCGGCGTCGCTGGTGATGCCGCCCGCGTCGCGCGGCTGGTGCAGGTCGAGCAGCCTGACGCCGAGCGTGGCGAAGTCGAGGAGCTCTTCGCGCGCTCCCTCGAGGAAGTCGAGGTCCTCGGTCGACAGGCGGGTTCTGATCGGGACGTATCCCTCGTGGTTCACCAGGCTGCGCAGTGAACTCGCCGCGTCGCGCCACGAGGTGGCCTTGTCGGTGCGAGTGATCATGGACTCCAGGTGCTCCCGGAGCCGCTGTCGCTGGAGATCCTCAGGTAGGTCGGTGTTCATGGGTGCGTTCGAGCCCGTTTCTTGTAACTCAACGGCCGCCACTGACGTAGCGCAGCGACGATCGGGAGGCGCCGGGTCTCCTCCCCTTTCCGGCCAAGCCGGTGTTGCTTAGTGTCAAGCTTCGCGCACTCAGGGTTTCCGTGAGGCGGAAACGGGGGACAAAGGGCGGACGACTCGGGTTGTTCAAGAGAACGTGACCAGCGGCTCTCGCGCCGCTAGTGTGCCCGCTGTGGAGCTAAAAGTCTCAACTCGATCTCATGCCGGGCACACCGTCGTGACCATCGTTGGCGAAATCGACCTATATACCGCGCCTCGCCTGCAGGCCGAGTTCACTCGGTTGCTTGGGCAGAGCCAGACCATGCTTGTCGTCCTCGACATGTCCGCCGTGGAGTTCTGTGACTCCACCGGCATGAACGTGCTGCTCTCCGCGCTCAAGCGACTGCGCGAGCGGGGTGGCACGCTGGAGGTGGCGGCGCCCCGGCCGGCCGTACGCAAGATTTTGCAGGTCACCGGCCTCGACTCCGTCTTCGTCGTGCACGAGACGTTGCCGGAGAAGCTGCTGACCTCCGACTCCCAAGGATGACGTCCTCCCCACGGCTGATGCCCGGGGTCTCCACAATGGAGGTGTTCGATGACCGGCACGGCGGCGATCATTCCCGCCAAGGATGAGGGCGACAGGATCGGGGCCACCGTGGCCGCGGTCCTGGCGCTGCCCGGCGTCGATCTCGTCGTGGTCGTCGACGACGGCTCCGTCGACCAGACGGGGCGGGTGGCCAAGGCCGCCGGGGCCCGGGTCGTGCGGCACAGTCACAACCGGGGAAAGGCCGCCGCCATGGAGAGCGGCGCTCACGCCGTACGCCTGCTCGACGGCGAGGAACCCCGGCACCTGCTGTTCCTCGACGCCGACCTGGGCGAGACCGCCCGTACGGCCGTTCCGCTGATCGAACCGGTCGCGGCGGGCGAGGCCGACATGACGATCGCCGTCTTCGTCACCCGCGTGAAGCTCGGCGGCCACGGGTTCGTCGTGAGGCTCGCGCGCGAGGGCGTCGAGCGCGCCACCGGCTGGACGCCCGCCCAGCCGCTCAACGGGCAGCGTTGCCTGACCCGGGCGGCCTTCGAAGCCGCCCGGCCGCTGGCGCGCGGCTTCGGCGTGGAGACCGGTCTCACGATCGACCTGCTCAGGAAGGGCTTTCGCGTGCGCGAGGTCCCGGTCGAGATGGCACACCGGGCCACCGGCACCGACTGGAAGGCCCAGATCCACCGGGCCAGGCAGTTCCGCGACGTCGCCCGCGCCCTCCTGGCACGCCGCTGACCCCGGCCGGCCTCCGCGGCACCACCCGGTTCACCGGTGTCGCACCGGGCCCCGCACCGGGCCCCGCACCGGGCACTGCACCGTGCACCGTGCCGGGTGTGCTGGAATTTGCGGGTGACTCGGGATGCGTCGGTCGTCGACGAGAGGCGGAGTCCCGCCGGCGATACGCCGCGGGGGCTCGACGTGGCCGCGTTCGGAGCCGTGGGGCTCTCGGTGGCGACCACGGTCCTGATCGGGCTGCTGGGCCCCTCGGCCATGGTCCCGAGGTTGCCCGGGCCCTCCTGGCACCCTCCGTACTCGCTGGAGGCCCACCCCGGCGCCCATCTGGTCATCGCCCTGGGCGCCGCCGCGATCGTGCTGGGCGGGCTCGGCCTCGCCGCCGCGCTCAGGTCCCGGTGGCGGCCCGACCCGCGCCGGCTGCTCTACGCCGGTTGCGCGGTGGCGGGCCTGCTCGCCTTCCTGCCGCCCTCCGGCTCGGCCGACCACCTCAACTACGCCGCGTACGGCCGCCTGGTCACGCTCGGCCAGAACCCGTACGCGATCACCCCCGCCGCGCTCCCGGGCGACCCGGTCACCGGCGCGGTGGAGGAGTGGGCCGGTGTGACCAGCGTCTACGGCCCGGTCGCCACCGCGGTGCAGGCGCTGGCGAGTTTCGTGGGCGGCGACTCGGCCAGGCTGACGGTCTTCGCGATGGCCGTCGTCAACGCGGCGGCGTTCATCGGCACGGCGCTGCTGCTGCACCGCTTCGCCAGAGGGAACGCCGAGCTCCAGCGGCGGGCGGCGCTGCTGTGGACGGTCAACCCGCTGATGATCTACCACCTGGCCGCCGGGATGCACGTCGACACCCTCGCCATCGCCTGCATGGTCGCCGCGCTCACGGTTCGCGGGGCCGCCTCGGGGCTGCTGCTCGGGGTGGGCATCGGGGTCAAGCTCAACGCCGGGCTCGTCGCCCTCGGACCGGCGTGGGAGCTGCGCCGCTCGCCGGGCAGGCTCGCCGTGGTGGCGGGGACCGCGACGGCCACCGTGGTGGCGATCTACGCCGTCGCCGGGCCGCACGTGCTCGACCAGGTGAGCGCCGCCAGCAGGAAGGTCTCCCTCGCCACGCCCTGGCAGCTCGTCAAGGTGGGGCTGCAGTCGCTCTTCGGGCCGGGCGCGTACTCGGCCTGGATCCAGATCGGATCCCTGCTCCTGATGGCCTGCCTGGCCTGGCTGGTGCTGCGGGCGCTGGGGGCGTCGGGGTCGCCGGGGACGCCGGGGACGCCGGAGATGCAGCCCGCCGGTACCGCGCCCGCCGTCGCCGCCGCGATGGTGGTCGCCTGGCTGTTCGCCGCGCCGTACGCGCTGCCCTGGTACGACGGGCTGGCCTTCGCGCTGCTGGCCCTGGCGTCCTGGCCCGCGCTGGAGGCGTTCATGGTGGCCAGGGTCGTCGTGCTGTCGCTGGGCTATCTCCCGGCCAGGGAGGCACTGCGGCCCGACGACCTGCTCTGGACGAAGACCCTGCTCAGGGAGACGGTGGTGCCGTGGACGCTGCTGGCACTGACGGTCGCCCTGGCGTGGTGGGCGGCGAGAGCCGGACGGCGCGCACGCAGGCGGCCAGCGTCAGCGGCACAGCGACCGTGAGGGCCATGGCCGGGATCGCGATGCCCGAGTCGTTCATCAGGAAACCGATCAGCGCGCAGGCCAGCGCCCCGATCAGCCCGGCGCGCAGCGCGGGCGCGAGCGCGTAGGCCCGGCCCAGGGCCGACGCGCCCCACCGCGACGGGCGGTCGAGCACCAGGAACAGGAACGCCAGCGCGACCAGCGTGAGCAGCGACAGCGACCAGTTGCCGACCGTGACCCCGATCATCGCGCCGAACTTGCGGCCGACCACGGTCCAGGCCTCCCCGTCCAGCACCTGCTGCACGAAGGCGCCCAGGTGGGTGCGCTGTTCGGCGGGCCGCAGCCAGTCGGCCACCGCTATGGCGCCGATCAGCAGGCCGCCCGCGAGGCCGACCAGGACCAGCCTGACCGGCGAGACCCGCCCGCCGGACAGCAGGATCAGGAAGACCGCGACCCCGACCAGGAAGGCCGGGACCCCGCCGAAGTCGGCACCCCACGCGGGCCAGCCGTCGGCGAACACCGCCAGCCCCCCGTACGCCGCGCACACCGTGAGCGCGAGCGAGCGCCGGCCGCGCGAGATCAGCCACTGGGCGATCCCGGCGAGGGCCAGGATCGTGCCGGCGGAGTAGACGGCGAAGGCGATGTTGCTGAAACCGTAGAAGCGTCCGCCGGTGACCGGCTCGTAGCCGGTGACCGCGTTCACCTGCAGCGTCGAGCCGTTCATCACGTCGGCCAGCAGCGCCACCGAGGTGACGGCGGCGACCACCGTCAGCGGGCCGAGCGGGTGCGTCCGCCACGGGCCGGCGAGCGCCACCCCGGCGACCGCGCAGGCGAAGCCGAGGATGGTCACGATCACCCAGAACATCGGCGCGGGCAGGCTCCACCAGGGGACCAGCTGCGCCAGGAAGGTGGAGACCGCGATCGCCCCGCTGACCACGGCGACGACCCGGACGGCCGTCAGGGCGCGGGAGCCGCCCCAGCCCCGGCGGATCGCGGCGGCGGCCAGCAGGTAGAACAGGATCTGGACCGCCACGAACACCGCGAAGAACGGTCCCCTCACCTCGCGCAGCACCTGGCTCGCCAGGTCGTCGTCGGCCAGCTTCCCGGCCGTCGCGGCGACCGGCTCCCCGCTCGGCACGTCGCCCAGCCAGGGGCGTCCCACGACCCCTTTGGGGATCTGCATGTTCAGCAGGCCGATCGCGGTGGCGGTCAGGTCGGTGTTCGTGACCAGGCCGTCCTGGCGGGTGGAGGTGGCGGTGAGGTAGCCGCGCGCGTACGTTCCCCCGTCGGGGGACGGGCCCCGGGCGATCGCCACGTGCAGGTGGGGCATCACCGAGGTGTCGGCCAGGCCCCCGACCAGGACCGTGGTCTCCGTCCCGGGCGACGGGGTCCCGCGTGACGGGGGCAGGCGGTCGAGGACCGCGCCCACCACGCGGTCGGCCCCGGCCACGGCCTCCCGCCTGGCCTCGCCGGTCATCCCGTCCCCGGTGCCGTCCGCGGTGCCGTCCGGGGAGGGGCCGGTCCAGGCCCTGGTGAGGTCGTCGGCCTCGACCACGATCAGGCCGTACGGGGACAGGTCGCCCAGTTGCTCGATGCTCGCCGCGTATTTCCCGATTTTTCCTGACTTGTTGGCGGCGGCCAGGGCGGCTCCCGGCCCGACGGCGGCCACCTTCAGGCCCGCCCCGGTCGCGAGCTCGCCCAGCTGCCCGAGAACCGGCCGGTAGGAGGTGGCGGCGTTGAAAGCGGCCAGCTCGGCCCAGCCGGGCACGCTCGCCCCGCCGCCGGGGGCCGGCTCCGGCGGGCGCGGGGGCTCGCAGCCCGCACCGGGCGCGCCCGCGCGCTGGCCGGCCGAGACCGTCAGCCAGCCCGCCACCGGGCAGGTGATCCCCCGGTCGGGCGGCGGGACCGCCCGGGTGGACATGGACGCGGAACCGCCCTCGCCCACCAGCCTCCACAGGTTCGGGGTCCGCTCCCGGTCCAGGTCACCCCACTCCAGGCCCGGTATCCCGACGATCACCACCTTCTCGGGAAGCGTCCTCGCCGAGGCGCCCGTCGTACCGGCACCGAGGGTGGCCGGAGCGCCTGGAGCGCCGGAGGCGGCGAAGGACTTCGAGGCGCCCGGGACGCCGAGGAGGACGCAGAGCACGGCCAGCAGCACGGTCAGCAGCAGGGACGGCAGCAGGGACGCGGCGGCCGGAGCGGTCCTGGCGACCCGGTGGAGCGCCGGTCGCGTCGCGGTCCCCCCGGTGGCCGGGCGCGCGGTCCCGTGACCGCGGTGTGCCGAAGCCATCCGGTTCCCCCTGTCCGTATCCGCCGGGCGGCCGTTTTCCCGGCCCCACGGTAACCTGCCTGCTCGTGAGGACTGGCGAGGTGACCACGACCGAGCGGCGCCCCCCGACGTGGCTGTCATGGCTGTCGTGGCTGCCCGCGTTGCTGCTCGTCGCCGCCGCGGTGGCCCCGCTGGTGCTCTACTGGCTGGGCAACGTGGACGACCAGCGCCTGGTCGACCTCGATGTTTACCGTACCGGCGGAGCGGCGATCCTGGAGGGCCGGCCCGTTTACGGGTTCATCACTCCCGCGCCGCAGCTGCTGCCCTTCACCTACCCACCGGTGGCGGCGCTGCTGGCCACGCCGCTGGCGGTGATGTCCTGGACGGCGGCGCAGTGGGCGTGGACCGCGTTGATCTTCCTGACGCTGGCGGTCACCGTCCGGCTCTCCTTCCGCGCCGTGCTCGGAGGCCCGGAGGCCGTTCCCGGTGCGGCCGTCGCGGGCCCGGGCGCCGCCTCCGGTGCGCCCGCCGGAGACGCGGCGCGCACAACGGGGACGTTCGAGGGCGTACGCGCCCGGCTGGGCGGGCTCGCCAGGTTCGGCGAGGGCGGCGAGGGCGGAGCGGGCCGCCTGTGGACGCCGCTGTTGTTCGCCGCCCTGATGATCGCGTGCACCTACCTGATGCCGATCAGGGACCAGGTCCGCTTCGGCCAGGTGGACATCCTGCTCGTCGCGCTCTGCCTGGCCGACTGCGTGGCCCGGCGTCCGGTGTGGCCGCGCGGCATGCTGATCGGCCTGGCCACCGCGGTCAAGCTCACCCCGGGCGTCTTCCTGATCTACCTTCTCATCGTCGGTTTCGGGCCCGGCGCGAGGCGGGAGCAGCGCGGCACCTTTTTCGTGGCCGCGCTCACCGCGGCGCTGCTGACCCTGCTGCCGTTCCTGGTGATCCCGGCGGACGCCGCCGACTTCTGGTTCCGCGCGCTGCTCGATCCCGAGCGGCTCGGTGCCAACGCCGCGACCACCAACCAGTCGATGCGCGGCATGCTGATCCGCCTCTACCTGCCCGACGTGCTGACGAGCCTGCTCTGGGTGGCGCTGGTCGCGGTGGTCGCCTGGTACGGCTTCCGCCACGCCCGCAGGGCCCTGCTCGACGGGCACCTCGTGGCGGGGGTCGCCCTGGTCGGGCTGATGGCCGTACTGCTGTCGCCGGTCGCCTGGATCCATCATCTGGCCTGGGTGGTCGTGGTGCTCGGCGCGCTGGCCGGTGACGGGCGCGACCCGGTCAGGCTCCGGGTGGCCGCAGGGGTCTGGCTCTACTACGTGCTGCCGATCCCCTGGTGGGGGGTGACGATCAAGGCCGCGGAGATCCCGGTGCTCAGCCCCGTGCTGGGCAAGATCGTGCAGAACGGGTTCGGCCTGGGCGCGCTGGCCCTGGTCTGGTTGCTGGGGGTATGGCTGCCCAGGCGGAGAGAGGCGTTCCGGGCGCTCTCCTGACGGCCCCCGCACGCGGCCGTCGAGGGGATGATCGACAGGAGATGGCCTCTGACGTGGAACGACTCCGAGTGATCATGTCGGAATCGGTCGCGTCAGTAGGTAATCCTGCGCACATTTTCCGACAGTCGCCGGATAACCTGGGGGCATGTCGAAACTCGCTTACCTGGGACCGGAGGGGACCTTCACCGAGGAAGCCCTGCGCATCCTGGCGCCCGAGGCCGAGCGCCTGCCGAGCCCGAACGTCACCGCGGCCCTGGAGGCCGTCCGGCGAGGCGAGGCCGACGGAGCCGTCGTCCCGATGGAGAACTCGCTCGAAGGCGCCATCACCACGACCCTTGACGAGCTCGCCCGGGGTGAGTCGCTGCTCATCACCGCCGAGCTGCTGCTCCCCGTCGAGTTCTCGCTCCTGGCGCGTCCCGGCACCGAGATCGGCCACATCAAGAGGGTCTTCTCCCACCCGGCGGCCATCACCCAGTGCCGCAACTTCATCGCCCGCGAGCTGCCCGACGCCGTGGTGGTCGCCGCCCCGTCGACCGCCGCCGCGGCGCAGGAGGTCGCGCTTCCCGGGTCGCCGTACGACGCGGCCATCGCCGCGCGCATCGCCGGGGAGCACTACGGCCTGGTCGAGCTCGCGGCCAGGATCGGTGACCGCACCGACACCGTCACCCGGTTCGTCCAGGTGTCGCGTCCCGGCCCGCTGCCCGAGCCGACGGGTGCCGACCGCACCTCACTGGTCGTCTTCCTCGCCGACGACCACCCGGGCGCGCTGCAGGAGATGCTGACCGAGTTCTCCGTCCGCGGCGTCAACCTCTCCCGCATCGAGTCGCGGCCCACCGGCGACGGCATCGGCCGCTATTTCTTCCACTTCGAATTCGAGGGCCACGCCGCCGACGCCCGCGTCGGAGAGGCGATCTCGGGTCTGCACCGCATCTCCGCCAAGGTGCGCTTCCTGGGCAGCTACCCGCGCGCCGACGGTCTCTTCCCGCAGATCAAGCGCGGTACGAACGACAACGACTTCGCCGAGGCCGCCGGCTGGCTCGGCAGGGTCCGCACCGGTCAGGTCTGATCGCCACCCGGCCCGAGAGCCGGCACCCGGTTCCGGGACGGTGCCGGCGTACGCCCGCCGAAGGCGTCCCGGCGGGCGGGAAACGGATGCCGCGGCCGGCTCGCCACCGCCGCCGCTGGGGCGGGCCGGTCAATCCGGGCGCGGGCGCGAGCCGTACATCGGTAGCCTTGTGGCTGTGATTGACCTGCGTACCCTTCGTGAGGATCCCGACCGGCTACGGGCGTCGCAGCGTGCCCGCGGTGAGGACGACTCTGTCGTCGACACGCTGCTCGACCTCGACGAGCGGCGGCGCGGCGCGCTGAGCCGCTTCGAGACGCTCCGCGCCGAGCAGAAAACCGTCGGCAAGTCGGTCTCCCGTGCCTCAGGGGAGGAGAAGGCCACCCTGCTGGAGCGGGCGAAAGACCTCTCCTCGCAGGTCAAGTCCGCCGAGGCCGAGGCGGAGGGGCTCGGCGCCGAGCTCGACGAGCTGCTCTACACGGTGCCCAACCTCGTGGAGGAGGGGGCTCCCGCCGGCGGCGAGGACGACTACGTCGTGCTGGAGGAGATCGGCGAGAAGCCGTCCTTCGGCTTCGAGCCCAAGGACCATCTGGCGCTGGGCGAGCTGCTCGGCGCGATCGACATGGAGCGCGGCGCGAAGGTCTCGGGCTCGCGGTTCTTCTTCCTGAAAGGCGTCGGCGCGCGGTTGCAGCTCGGGCTGCTCAACATGGCCATGCAGCAGGCGATCGAGGCGGGCTTCATCCCGATGATCACGCCCGTGCTGGTCAAGCCGGAGTCGATGAAGGGCACCGGTTTCCTCGGCGCCCACGCCAGCGAGGTCTACCACCTGCCCGACGACGACCTGTTCCTGGTCGGCACGAGCGAGGTGCCGATGGCGGCCTACCACGGTGACGAGATCCTGGACGGCTCCGCGCTCCCGTACCGCTACGCGGGATGGTCCTCGTGTTTCCGCCGCGAGGCGGGCTCGTACGGCAAGGACACGCGTGGCATCATCCGGGTCCACCAGTTCGACAAGGTGGAGATGTTCTCCTACGTGCGCCCCGAGGAGGCACACGCCGAGCACCTGCGCCTGCTCGACTGGGAGAAGGAGATGCTGGCCAAGGTCGAGCTGCCCTACCGGGTGATCGACACCGCTGCCGGAGACCTGGGGTCCTCGGCCGCGCGGAAGTTCGACTGCGAGGCGTGGGTGCCCAGCCAGGGCCGCTACCGCGAGCTCACCTCGACCTCCAACTGCACCGACTTCCAGGCCCGCCGCCTCGGCGTCCGTTTCCGTGACTCCGGCGGCAAGCCCCAGCACGTGGCCACCCTGAACGGCACGCTGGCCACCACCCGCTGGATCGTCGCCATCCTGGAGAACCACCAGCAGGCCGACGGCTCCGTCGTGCTCCCCAAGGCCCTGCGCCCGTACGTCGGCCTCGACGTGCTCGAGCCCGTCAAGTAGAGACCCGCACCGCGCGGCGAGGCTCACGGTGAGGGCCCCGCCGCGCGGCGAGGCCCTCACGGTGTTCACGCCGGACGCTCCTCCGCCTCCACCGATTCCCCCGCTTGCGCCGCGCCCGCCCAGCCGACCAGGACGGATCCTCCGACTCCGATCCCGCCGACGAGCCAGGCGAGGAATCCGGCCGTCGGATAATCGTCGATGGTGCCCGACCGCCAGGCCGTGAAGAGCATCCACATCGAGAACGGCGTGCAGACGGCGATGGCGACCAGCGCCAGCCAGGTCCGCGCCGGTACGCGCGCCCGGATCGCCGCCGCCGCCGTGAGGATCGTCGCGACGAGGGCGCAGACGCCGCCGAGCAGGGCCACCAGAGCGCCGATGATGTAAATCTTGTCGGACGGCAGGGTGAGCACGAAACCGACCGCGGCGAGGACGTACGCGGGCACGGTCAAGCCGGTGGCCCGCCGCGTGTGACGGCGTGCCACGGCCATGCCGGACATGAAGCCGAGCAGGCCGACGAAGAGGCCGACGCGGTGCTCCGTCGTCAGGTCGACGCCCGGCGCGTCGAGCGGGATCGCCGCCTCCGCGGAGAAACCCCCGTCGGACAGGCCCATCCGCCGCCAGTTCCCCCGCGCGTCCCGCACGGCGACGCCGTCGTCGCCGTTGGCCGCCACCACCACGTGCCCGCCCGGTACGCGCTGTACCGCGATGGCCGAGGAACCCTGCCACGGTCTTTGCCACCGGTCCTCCATCTGCCGCCGGAGTGCTCCCTGACGTCCTTCGGAGACCGCCCACACCGTGTTCCAGCTGGTCCCGCCGTCCCGGGACTCGTCCACCGCCAGCCGAGGAGGGACGACGCGGTAGCAGTGCGCGGGCTCGTCGGGCAGACAGGCCCGGGTCACCGGATCGGGGGTGGGCGAGGGCCCGGCTCCCGGGAGGCCCGAGTCCGGCGAGGGCGAGGGGCTCATAGGGCTCCGCTCCTGCGCGGGACGACCGATCCACGTACGGCCGCCGTCGCGGGAGAGGATCTCGGCCCCCTGGTCCAGGACCACGGTGATGCCACCGCCGCGTACGAAGACCTGCGTCGCCGCGGGCGGCTGCGGTTCGGCCGCGGTGGCGGTCACCCCGACGAGGGCGACCGGGACGATGATCAGCGCGCGGGCTCGCCGTGCCCGGTGACCGGTGCCGCACCGGCGCCAGATCAACCACGCGGCGCCCAGCGCGGGCAGGGCCACCAGGTCGGTCGGGTCGGCCAGGGTCCGTGAGGGGCCCGCGGCCAGGGTCCAGGCCCGGGAGGCGAGTTCCGCGCCCGCCTCCGTGGTCTTGACCAGGGTGAAGCCCACACCGGTGACGACGATCGCCCCGTGGGCGGCGAGCCGGGTGGGGGCGAGGGAGGCTGCGGTTCGGAGGGAGGCGAGGACCGGGGAGGAACCGGTTCGGAGGGAGGCGAGAGCAGAGGAGGAGGAACCGATTCGCAGGAGGGCGAGAACCGCGGAGAAGGCGAGGGAAAGGGCGAGGGCGAGTACGGGCGGGGCGACCAGCAGCCCCGCGACGTCGCTCAGCTTGCCGGTGACGAGCCCCGGCCACAGGGCCTTGAGGAGATGGTCGTTGACCAGCAGGACGAAGGTGGCGGTCACGGTCGCCGGATGCCCGAACCAGGCGAGGAGGGGCTCTTGCGAACTTTCCATGACCGGCTGGATCCGCCGCGGCGCGGCCCGGTTCGGGTGCGGCGGCATTCGTGACCGAGGCGTGTCCCGGAACCCGGGCGGCTCGCACGCCCCCGGTGCCCGGCGGATCCTCCCGCCTGTCCCGTCGGCCTCGCCTGTCCCGCTCGCCTCGCCGTTCCGCTCACTCGGCGAGGTAGCGCTGGATCGTGGGGCCGAGCCAGTCGACGATCTCCTCCCGGGACATGGCCACCACGGGCGGCAGTCGCAGGACGTAGCGGCACAGGGCCATGCCGAGGACCTGGGTGGCGGTGAGCCCGGCCCGTAGCGCGGCCTGGGCGGGGTCGGCGCTGAGGCGGGCGACGAGGGGGCCGAGCTGGGCGGCGAAGATCTCGCGCATGCGCTCGGCGGCGCCCTCGTTGGTGACCCCGGTACGGAGCAGGATCATCATGCCCTCGTCGTCCTCCCAGCGGTCGAGGAAGTGGGCGACGAGCGTCCTGCCCACCTCCTCCCGGGGGACCGCCGCCAGATCCGGAAATCTCAGGTCGACGTCGGCCGCGGCGGCGAAGAGCCTGTCCTTGTTGCCGTAGTAGCGCATGACCATGGACGGGTCGATGCCCGCGTCCGAGGCTATGGCCCGGATGGTGGCTCGCTCGTAACCGTCCGCCGCGAAGCGCTCGCGTGCCGCGGTCAGGATCGCGGCCTTGGTGTCCTCCGAGGTTCTGCGCATGCCAACAACTGTAGGCCAACGACTGTTGACATCGCCAGGGCGGAGATGCACAGTTATGCCAACGAGCGTTGACCAACAAGCGTTGGCATTCTCAAGGAGGACGAAATGCTCCCCACGCTTCCCGCGACCACGGACGTTCTCGTCGTCGGCGCGGGCCCGACCGGCCTCACCGCCGCCGTCCACCTCGCCGGGCAGGGATTCGACGTGACCGTCGTCGACGACCAGGCGGTCGGCGACAACACCTCGCGAGCCGCCGTCGTGCACGCCAGGACGCTGGAGGTCCTGGAGGACCTCGGAGTCTCCGCGCGTCTGGCGGCCCTGGGAATCCACGCCCGGCGGTTCACCATCAGGGACCGCGACAGGATCCTGGTGCCCGTCGGCTTCGACCGGCTCCCGACCCGCTACCCGTACACGCTGATGATCTCCCAGGCGGTGACCGAGCGGGTGCTGCTGGAGCGCCTCGCCGAACTGGGCGGACGTGTCGCCAGGCCGTACACCCTGGAAAGCCTCACCCAGGACGCCGAGGGGGTGACCGCGCGCCTCTCCGGGGGCGCGGTCGTCACCGCGAAGTACCTCGTCGGCGCCGACGGCATGCACAGCACGGTCCGTGAGCAGGTGGGAGTCGCGTTCGAGGGTGAGCGGTACGCGGAGTCGTTCAGCCTGGCCGACGTGCGCCTCACCGGCGGCGTGCCCCGCGACGAGGTCGTCCTCTACTTCTCGCCCGCCGGTCTGGTCGTGGTCGCGCCGCTGCCCGACGGCACCCACAGGATCGTCTCCACCGTGGACGAGGCGCCTCCCACGCCGGATGTGGCCTTCGTCCAGGGACTGCTGGACGCCCGGGGCCCCCGGAAGGAGCGTGCCGTGGTCGGCGAGGTCGTCTGGGGATCGCGCTTTCGCATCCACCATCGCGTGGCCCGTACGTTCCGCGCCGGGCGGGTCCTGCTCGCCGGTGACGCCGCGCACGTCCACAGTCCCGCGGGAGGGCAGGGAATGAACATCGGAATCCAGGACGCCGTCGCCCTGGCCGAAGCCCTCACGATCGCTCTCAAGGGCGCGGAGGAGGCACTGGACCGCTACGCCGCCGCCCGTCGCCCCATCGCCCTCCAGGTCGTCACCTTCGCCGGGCGGCTCTCCGGGCTGGCCAACATGAACAGGCGCCTGCGACCGCTCAGGAACCTGATCCTGCGACTCCTGGCGCTCAGCCCGGCCTTCCGCCGGCGACTCGCCTGGCGGCTCTCGGGTCTGGTCTACCGGTGAGGCCCTCGGATCCCGGCCCGGTGTCCCCAGGGGCCGGCCCGGTGTCCTCAGAGGGAGCGGAGCGGTCCTCGCGGGCGGCAGCGGGGCGAAACATGCGGGGGCCGGTCTGCGGGCGCGCTCCGGGGAGCGGGCCGGGGCCGGGCCGCCGGAGTGCTCCGGGACGTCCTGGAAGGCCCCGGAGCGCCGGTGAAAGGTAGAAGGCGGGGTTCGCTAGAAGCGAACCCCGCCTTCCGGTTCAACCAAGAGGTCTATGCGTCAGACGGCGCGGACCTGCGAGGCCTGCGGGCCCTTCTGGCCCTGGGTGATCTCGAACTCGACCCGCTGGCCGTCTTCGAGGCTACGGTAGCCGTTGCCCTGGATCTCGGAGAAGTGCACGAACACGTCCGGTGCACCGCCGTCCGGTGCGATGAAGCCGAAGCCCTTTTCAGCGTTGAACCACTTGACGGTTCCCTGAGCCATTAAAGCTCTCCCTCAGGATTTGAAACTTTGGGATTCACACCTCATGAACCCCATGTGTCGTACAGCGGGCCCCGGGGTGGCTCAGTCAAACTGGTTTTCACAACGGGATTCAGCTAATACAACGCCATCACATCTAACACTATCCGGCGCATGCGTGTTCCCGCCATGAGGAAGATTCCTCGGACCGGATCCCTGGGGCCGACACGCCGACCATCACAGTGCACACTGGGACGTGTTATGCAAAGCCCCAGGCTGGTCGCCACCGACCTCGACGGCACCGCTCTGCGCTCGGACGGCACCGTCTCCCCCCGTACGGCCGCCGCTTTTGCGCTTGTGGAGAACGCCGGGGCCACGCTGGTCTTCGTGACCGGCAGGCCACCTCGCTGGATGCACATGGTCGCGGGAGCCGTACGCCATCGAGGGCTGGCCATATGCGCCAACGGAGCTCTCGTCTACGACCTGCACAGTGAGCAGATCGTCAAATCCCACCTCATCCACCCGGACGTGCTTGAAGAGGTGGTGAGGCGTCTCCGCGAAAAGGTTCCCGACCTCGCGTTCTCTGTGGAATACGAGGGTGGATTCGCCCACGAATCGGACTTCCGTCTCGGAGGATGGGACAGCAAGACGGTCGGCGGACGCCGCGTCGGAACGGACACGCTCACCTCGCGGCCATGCGCCAAACTTCTGGCGCTACATCCCAGAATGGACCCCGACATCCTCTATGCGGCGGTTTACGGGCTGGTCGGCGACCTGGTCACCCCCACCCATTCCAGCGGCCGGGCACTGATCGAGATGAGCGCGCACGGCGTGACGAAGGCGTCGGCGCTGTCCCACCTGGCCATGACGCTCGGCATCGTGGCCGAAGAGGTGATCGCCTTCGGCGACATGCCCAACGACCTTCCGATGCTCCGGTGGGCCGGCGTCTCGTACGCCGTCGCCAACGCCCACCCGGAGGTGCTGGCCGCGGTCGATCACGTGACCGCGGCCAACAACGACGACGGGGTCGCCGGGGTTCTCGAGGAGCTCTACAGATCGTGACGGGCTCCGCGAGCCCTCAGAAAGCCCGGTGAAGGCTTCGCGATCGGGGAGCCGACGGCGTCCGCCGGACTCTCCGCCCGGTTCGCGAGCCTTCACCACGCCCCTCGGCGGGCCGGTGGGGATGTCGTGCGGGGCCTTACAGGTAGGGACCCGCGTTGCCGCCCGGGGAGCCCTCCTGCTGCTGGAGGGACATGCCGCCGGGCAGGGCCCTGCGCATGTTCTCCAGCTGGGCGCGAGCCGCCATCTGCTGGGCGAACAACGTGGTCTGTATGCCGTGGAACAGTCCTTCGAGCCAGCCGACCAGCTGCGCGTGGGCGACCCGGAGCTCCGCCTCGCTGGGCGGGGTGCCGTTGACGTCCTCGGTGAACGGCAGTGAGAGCCGTTCCAGCTCCTCGACCAGTTCCGGTGCCAGACCGTCTTCGAGCTCCTTGATGGAACTCTCGTGGATCTCCTTGAGCCGCTTGCGGCTGGCCTCGTCCAGCGGAGCCGCCCGGACCTCCTCGAGGAGCTGGCGGATCATGCTGCCGATGCGCATCACCTTGGCGGGCTGCTCAACGAGGTCGGCGATCGACCGGCTCTCACCCTCCTCCTCGCCCTGGGAGCCCTGGGGACCCACGACCACGATGTGCGGAGTGCTCTCCTCAGCGTTCATAGCCTCAACTTACTAGCAGGATTTTCCCGATGTGTTCTCCGGACTCCAGGATGCGGTGGGCCTCGGCCGCGTCGCTCATCGGCACCCTGGCGTGCACGACGGGACGGATGGCCCCGGCGTCGAGCAGGGGCCAGACGTTGTCCACGACCCCGCGCACGATCGCCCCCTTCTCGTCGACGGGCCGGGAACGCAGCGTGGTGCCGTACACCGAGGCCCGCTTCGCGAGCAGGGCTCCCAGGTTCAGCTCGCCCTTCGCGCCACCCTGCAGGCCGATCACGACCAGCCGGCCGCCCGTCTTGAGAACCCTGATGTTCCCCGGAAGATATTTGCCGCCCATGATGTCGAGGACCACATCGGCCCTGACCTTCTCCGAGAAGTCCTCCCGCCGGTAGTCGATCCCCTCGTCGGCGCCCAGCTCCAGGCAGCGGTCGATCTTCTCGGGGGACCCGGCGGTGACGACCACGCGCGAGCCGAACGCCTTCGCCAGCTGTACGGCCATCGTGCCGATCCCGCTGGCGCCACCGTGCACGAGGAGGGTCTCGCCCTTCCGCAGGCGCGCGGTCATGAAGACGTTGGACCAGACCGTGCAGGCCACCTCGGGCAGCCCGGCGGCCTCGACCAGGTCGACGCCCTCCGGCACCCGCATGACCTGCTGCCAGGGAACGGCGACCTTCTCCGCGTACCCGCCGCCGCTGAGCAGCGCGCACACCCGGTCACCCGGCGCGAACCCCTCGACGTCCGGGCCCACCGCCTCGACCACGCCGGAGCACTCCATGCCCGGGTACGGCGAGGCGCCGGGGGGCGGGTCGTAGAGTCCCTGACGCTGCAGCGCGTCGGCCCTGTTGACCGCGGAGGCGGCCACGTCGATGATGACTTCGCCGCGTTCGGGGAGCGGATCGGGAACCTCCCGCCACGTCAGCACTTCCGGTCCACCAGGTTTATCGATCACGATGGCGCGCATGTGAGCAAAGGTATCCGCTGAGCCCCAACTTGGTGGTTGCTCGCGTTGACAGGAACACAGGGCGTTAACCTGCTATGTGTTTGCTGCCCTTTTATGCCCATCCCGAGGGGGAACACGGTGGCAAGACACGATCGTGAGGAATCTCTCGAGGAACAGCTCGCATGGCTCGACGCCATCAAGGAGCAGGAGGAGGAGGCGCCCGCCCTGGCGGTGAAGGCCACCGCGGTGGACGACGCCGTCGTCTCGCCGTACCCGAAGGACCCCTGGAGTCTGGTCCCGACCGAGCCGGACACGACGTCCTCGCCGCTGTTCCGCGCGGCCGTCGACTCGGCTCACCCGGTCGCCGACCCGCCGGTGGAGGACGCCGACGCGGCCGAGTGGATGGAGGCCTCCGACACGGTGAGTTCCTTCACCGTGCCCGCTCCGGTATCCGGCGAGCAGGACAACGACGGCTTCCTCGCGCCGCTCAAGCCGCTGCCGCGCCAGGAGGAGGGCGACACCGGCGACCACGGCGTCGCCGACTTCACCGAGCCGCACCTTCGCACCCCGTTCGCGGCGCCCGCACAGGAGCCGTCCCGCGGGCTGTTCGAGCAACCCCGGCGCCAGGCGGAGCCGGCCGAACCCTTCACGTCCCCCGCCTCCGCCCCGGCCGAGCCCTCCGACCTGGAGCCGCTCAAGCCGTCGTCCTCGGACACCGAGCGGTTCACCTTCGGCGGCACGGAGTTCGGCGGCACCGACCCCGACCGCTTCTCCTTCGGGAGTGGCGGCACGCGCTCCACCTCGGGCGGCAAGGACTTCTCCTCGACCGGCTCCTCGACCGGCGGAGACTTCTCCGCTGGAACCGCCGAGACCGACCGGTCCGCGTCCGGTACGACCGGGTCCGGCACGTCCGGTGCGTCCGACGGTGGCGACCGGTTCTCGCCAGGTGCCGCGGAGGCCGACCGCTTCCCCGCCGCCGGTGCCGAGCACGACCGCGACCGTACGATCTTCGAACCCTTCGAGTCCTTCGAATCCACGGTGACGTCGGTGGTGAAGGAGCCGCCCAGGCAGGCGCCCGAGCGCTTCGAACCCGACTCGGATCGCTTCGAACCCGTTGCGGCGCCCGTTCCCACGTCCGGTTCCGAGCCCAAGCCGGAGCCCGCCGAGTCGTTCCGGGCCCCCGAGTCCTTCGGCACCGACAGGCCGGAACCGGCCGCGGCGCCGGAGCGTCCCGCGACCTCGGGCGCGTTCGGCCCGGAGTCCTCCTCGGGTTCCTTCGGTACGGACACCGCCCCCGGCTCCCGTGGCTCCTTCGGCACGGAGCGTTCCAGCTCGGCTCCGCCCCCTTCCGGCTCTTCCGGTTCTTCCGGGTTCGCCGCCTTCTCCGGCCCCACGGCCTTCGCGCCGGGACGGGACGCGCCCCCCGCCCCCGAGCGGGACTCGTCCCAGGAGCGCGTGGAACGGGAGAGCCCCTTCGCGCCCGGACGGGACGCGGCCGAACCGGTGCGGGAGCCGTACCAGGCACGCCGCCGCCAGACGGCTCCGGCACCCGCCTTCGGCGCACCGGCCAGGCACCAACCTCCGGGCACGGCTCCCCGGCAGTCCGCCGACAGCCTGGATCCGGAGTCGCTGCTGAGGGGCCGTCGCAACGCGCCCGCCGGGGGCTGGCGGAAGCTGGTCTACAAGGCGTCGGCCGGGCTGATCAAGCCCGGCGAGTCCCCGGAGGTCCGTCGCCGCAGGGAGCTGGTCGGCCGCGCACGCACCCCGGTGGCCACCGGCCACCACCGCGTCGCCGTACTCAGCCTCAAGGGCGGTGTCGGCAAGACCACGACCACCGTCGGCCTCGGCGCCACGCTCGCCCAGGTACGCGGCGACCGGGTCATCGCGGTCGACGCCAACCCCGACCGGGGCACCCTGTCGGACAAGGTCGAGCTTGAAACCTCCGCGACCGTCCGCGACCTGCTCAACGAGCGGCAGCAGATCAAGAGGTACGTCGACATCCGGGCCTTCACCTCCCAGGCCCCGTCGCGCCTGGAGATCCTCGCCTCCGACCGTGACCCGTCGGTGTCCGAGGCCTTCAGCGCGGCCGACTACCAGTCGGTCTCCCAGGTGCTGGAGAACTTCTACTCGATCTGCATCACCGACTGCGGCACCGGCCTACTCCACTCGGCCATGTCCGGTGTGCTCGGCCTGGCCGACCAGCTCGTCCTGGTCAGCTCCCCCTCCGTGGACGGCGCCCGCGCCGCCTCGGCGACCCTCGACTGGCTGGAGGCCCACCACTACGAGGAGCTCGTCCGCTCCGCGACCGTGGTGTTGTGCAGCGTCCGTCCGCGCTCGAA
The DNA here is from genome assembly GCF_051918945.1 of Streptosporangium sp. LJ11. Taxonomy (NCBI): domain Bacteria; kingdom Bacillati; phylum Actinomycetota; class Actinomycetes; order Streptosporangiales; family Streptosporangiaceae; genus Streptosporangium; species Streptosporangium sp. LJ11. The sequence continues at coordinate 32,754 of NZ_JBPXMB010000015.1, read as the reverse complement.
GTCGACCGTCGACCTCGACCGCCTGGAAGCCCACTTCGCGGCCCGCTGCCGCGCCGTCATCCGCGTCCCCTACGACCCGCACCTCGAGGAGGGCGCGGAGATCGACCTGGAAAGGCTCCAGCCCGGCACCCGCGAGTCCTACCTCCGCCTGGCCGCCTCGGTCGGCGACGGTTTCGCCGGTCCCCAGCCCTGACCCGCACCGGGCGGGCGCCTCGTCCCCGATTCGGGGACGAGGCGCCCGCCGGGTCCGGGCACGCCCGGGTCAATGAGAGACTAGGGTGCAATCTGACACGTTCTCCGGACGTGCCATCAGGAGAGCTCGCCTAGTGGACGATGGCGGCGGTCTTGAAAACCGCTAGGCCGGGTGACCGGTCTCGTGGGTTCGAATCCCACGCTCTCCGCTGAGCATCGCAAACGGCGTCTGACCAGGGACTTCCCTCGGATCGGGCGCCGTTGATCGTTTCCGAGGTGTGTAGCCTTTCCCCGGTATTGAGGTGCCATCGCGGGCTGCTACCAGCCGGTGCGGTACATCGTCCATGTGATGGCCGCCGCGGCGGCCCTGCGCTGGTAGCCGCGCAGGTGTGGAACGCCCAGTGGTGCGGGTTGTCGGCTCATCCGGGTCCAGTATCCGGCGAACGCCGCCGCGTAGCTGGTGATCACCTCTGGCGCGGCGAGGTTCCAAGCCGAGAATTCGGCCAGGATTTTCTCCGCAGCCTCGGCAGAGTGGCCGGTCATGATCAGGTGAGGGACGAGATCGGTGATGTCCTGCCAGGCGGCTCCCTGGCAGGGCTGTGCCCAATCCACGACGACCGCGGTGGTGTCATTCGCGGTGATGATCAGGTTGTCGGGCCGGATGTCCCCGTGGACCAGTGTCGCGCCGTCCGCGTCGCGCATCCAGCGGGTCTCCAGGTCGGCGAGCGCGTAAATGTGGCGTCCCTCCCAGTCGCCCAGATCCTGGGGAGGAGAAAGGAGCAGGTCGCGCCAGCCGTGTAGCTGGTGCGTCCGGGTGGCGGAGGCGAGCGGAAGGCCGGGGATCGGGTTCGGTGTCAGCAGGGTGACCATGCTGGAAAGTGCCGACGCGACGGTGAGGACGTCCGGCGAGCCCGGGGTCAGGTCGGGATGGTGTCCTTCGATGTCATCGAAGATGAGGATCGTCCACCCGGCTGCCGCGCCGTGCCATCGCAGTCGCGGGCTCGGTACACCGGAGGGAAGACATTCTGAGGTTTCGGCTTCGACCAGGTATTTGGCGGCCAGGACGTGGTCGTCCGGGATCGCCTTGACGAACACTCGATCGGAGATGAGGGTGAGGCGCGCCGCGACCCCCGGTGTGAAACCGCCGCTCTGCACATCCGCCCTGACAACAGGCGAACCGAGGTGGGTGGTGAGGAAGTCGCGCAGCTCGTGAGGAAGCTCGTCCCATGAGGGACGTACGGCGGTGAAGCCGAGCGGTGGATCACCGAACCGGTCGAATGACATGGAGAAAGCCCTGTACGTGTTGGGATGGATCGGACGCGGACGCGATCTCGCCGAGCGGGACGGGACGCTGTCTCGTCTATCCCCGCTCGGCGCCGGTAGCTCGCTGTTCAGTAGCGGGTAAGGGCACGAGTTCACCGTACCGGCCGGTGGTGTTCAGCCGAGGTCGAGATGGTGGAGGTAGGCGTCGATGGACAGGCGCAGGGGACTCACCGCCTCCGGGGCCGCGCGCTGGGCCAGTGCCAGGATCCGTTCGAGGGAGTTCTTCAAGGACGCGACGGTGGGGGTCGGCGGGGAGGTGATCAGCACTTCCAGTTCTCGGAGGCAGGAGCGGCCGATGGGAGTGGCGCCGATGTCGGTGTCGAGGTGATACCAGCCGTAGAACGCCGTCCGTGGGGACAGGGCGGTCCGGATCAGGGAGCGGGCCGCAGTGTGAAGCATGTGCGTCTCGGCGTAGGCCATGAACTTCTGTCCCCGGGCGATCCGTTTGTGGATCATCCAGCCCAGCACCAGCGCTTCGACGATGAGTTGCTCGCATGTGGGCGGGGTGGCCAGATGGTCGGTGACGAACTGAGCCACGGCCGGATCAGACGTCTCGTGCCTGGCATGGGGGGTGGTGTAGATGATGTGGCCGTGGGTCGAGGCGGTGATGTCGTCGATCCTGTCGGAGGGAGCCACGTACAGGTCGAGCTGGTGGAGCTTGCCGTCGGCCTCGAGCAGGTGCACATAGCCGAGGCCACCCATGCGAGGCACGATCTTGTCGGGCCAGCCGGGCATGATCGCGCCGAACTCGGTGACGGCGAGCGCGTCGAGCATGTCGACGAACTCGGCGAAGGCCGATGGTGCGACTCCTACGACGAGATCCACGTCGGAGAGCCGGTCGGAGGTTCCACGAGCGAAGGACCCGCGAATGAGCAGTTGGGTGACGGCAGGGCAGGCGACGAGGTGATTGATCGCGTTTTCCATGACGGCGAACTGGCTGGGCCGGTTCACCGCGGCAAGCCGGTCGATGGCCTCATGGCAGGTGTCGAACATGGGTTTCCTTTCTTGGTCGTTGGTCTTCTCAGCTAATGTCCGTACCGAGCAGGACGGATTTTCGATCACGCCACATCTCGGCGGTTCGCGTCGCGCCGCTGTGCTCGTACAGCTCACTGATCAGGTCGTAGGCGCGCCCTTCGGGAAGAGCGTGGGTGAAGAACAGCCGCAGCAGGTGCCGCTCGGCTGCCTGGCCGTATCCGAACCGGATCAGAGAGCGTGCCTGCTCGACCTTTCGCCGGAGCAGATCGTCGTCGAGGTGTGGCAGATGGTGTACGCAGTCGTCCGGAAGCTGTTGTCCCCTGGTCAGTTCGGTCAGCTCAGGGCTGGCGTAGCAGTCCAGGATCAGATGGAGGCGGGTCGGCCCGTACAGGTTGCAGGCGCCGTGCGCGAAGGTCGGAGTGAGCCGCCATATGTTGCCCGTTGTCAGGTGGACCGCTGAGCCCGCGAGGACTAGATAGGCCGAGGAACTGGTGATGAGGGGGATGTGCAGCCGGTGCCGTTCGACGGATCGCAGCTCTCCGTAGTCGCGGTGCTCCCACAGGAAAGTCCTTGCGTCGAGGCGGGCGATCCGCGCCCACATGTACCGCAACCCGAGCGTGGACAGGAGCCGCCGGGTGGCCGGCATCGACGCCAGCAGGGCGGTCTCCACGGGATCGCAGTCGGTGATGGTCACGTCGGTGGCGTCGCCGGTCATGTTCAGCAGCGACAGCGTCCCCCAGCCGCCCGACTGGTATTCGCCGTACTGGGCGACCCACCCTTCTGGGACGGTCAATGTCTCGTGACGGACCCGTTCCAACACGTCGGCGTCGATCGTCCCGGTGCAGGCGACCTGCTGTGCCAGGGAGGTCATCATGGGCGTCCTTTCTCGTACGGCTGTTTCTCCGATGTGGATTGCTCTGGTCTCTTCGCCTCGGGACGAAGCCGAGGCGCGTGCACGTCAGCGCGGGACGACATGGTCGGCCAGGATCACGTCTGCCAGCAGCGGCAGTTCGCTGCCCAGCACCGTGGTAAGGGGGCGGGTACGCAGGATCGCGTAGTGCTCGCTGAGCCGTTCGGCGGCCACGGTCGACGTTGCCGCGGACGTGAGCAGGGGACCGCCGGAATGGCTGAGCCTGGGAGTGGTCCACCAGAACTTCTCACCGTCGGTGTAGACCAGCAGCCCGTAATAGACCGACAGCACGGCCTTCCCGCAACGGAGTTGGTGGACGTCGGCCGAGATGCCGTGAGTGCTGTCCAGCAGGGCGGCCAGCTCCTCGGCGAGACGAAAGGCGGGAGACCGCTCGCCAGGTCGAGCGGTGCCGGTCTGGTCTTCGGTCGGCGGCGGACCAGTGGTGATCGACGACGCGACGGGGTGCGTCTGGGAAGCGAGCCTGTCGTCGTACCCGCTCATGAGGGCGTCACCTCGTGGGGATGCGCTCACGCCACGACCTCCTGTCGTGTTGTCGCGGCAAGAGGGTGTCCGGCGAATGGCCCCGGTCGTGAACGACGGAGACCGGTACCGGCCGGGCGTGACGCCCGGGGCGTGCGTGGGCGGACATGATGGGCGGTTGGACTTTCGTCGGCTGTGACGCCACCGCCGGCAGTGGACCGCACAGGCCGAGGCGGCGCCGTGCGGTCATACGGGCCTGCACCTGCCGGGGAGTGGGCTGCTCCCACAGATGGTCGCGGCGATGGGGGAGGCTGTGCGCCTCGTGGGCGTAGGGGGCGTGTCCGCACCAGCGACAACCGAGCGGCAAGGGCGGGGCATCCGCTCTCCAGCGGACACGAATGGTTCTAGCCTTGTTCATGGGTCAGGACTCGCTTCCTGGTCAAGGGACCCGTACGGCGTTGCGAGCGCCTGCGGGTCCCGTCTGTTCAAGAGACCGTCCTCTAATCACATGGCGTAAAGCCGTGTATGGGCAGGTGGTGTTAGGGGAAACTGAGGGAGACGGGCGTTTCCCCCTTGGTCCGAGGTGCGTGATGAAGGAGTTTCCGGAATGGGCCGTTCGACTCCGTGTTGAGCGATGCGCCCGACTTTGGTCGCAAAAGGAAATGGCGAAGCGCCTGGCTGAGGTGGCTGACGAATGGGCACGCGAACGTCTGCCGGCCAGAGATTCCCTGGTGCGTTCGATCAAGGGGTGGGAAGCGGGCAGGCACAAGCCCAAGAATCCTTACCTCACGCTCTACTGCCGGGCGTTCGACATGACCGAAGCGGAACTCTTCGCCATCGGGAAAACGGCTCAGGCCCGCCTACCGGCTGTTCCCGACGACGGAGGTCTTCCGGTTCAGGGCTTCGCGCGAATGCCGCGAGTTCGTATGGACGCGGCCCTGGTCGAGGCACTGATCTCGGCGTACACCGGCCTTGTGCCAGGCGCCTCCAATCTGGAGAGATCGCCGCAGAGTAGTCTCGTTTGGGAAGAACCTCATGGAGACGACATGGACACGGAACGCCGAAGGCTTCTGCAGCTTGCCGTCGCGAGCGCCGGAATCGGAATGCTCGGTGAGCCGGTTCGCCACCTGCTCGACCTGTCTCTCGGCCACGACTTCCGAAGCGTCGAGGAATGGGAACTGGCATCCAGCGATCACTTGTACGCGCTTCGAACCCGTGCGCCCGCGCAGGTCGTAGCCGATCTTGTCATCGATCTGCTCGCTGTGCGACGGCAGATGGAGATGTCTCCTCCCGCCGAAGTAGTCGAACTGCAAAAGGTCATGGCGGGGCTCTCCACGATCCACGCCAACGCCTTGACCCGCCTAGGTGACCACGGAGCCGCCATCCGCTGGTGGCACACGGCCCGTCATGCGGCCGACGCCTCGGGAGATCGGGAGTTGCGCCTGTTGGTCCGGTGCGAGGAGGTGGGCCACGGTCTCTACGGACAGCGTGCTCCGGAGACGATCCTGCACCTCGTCCACAATGCGAAGCAGATTGGCGGTGGACCTTCTGTCGACCTAATGTCCACCCAGGCGAAGGCTCTCACTCTGCTCGGCAGACATGACGAGGCACGCGAAGCGCTGAACGTTCTTCTCGACCTGACAGAAAAGGGTTCCACCGGAGACTCTCTGGGCTTCTGGAAGGAAAGCCAGATCCATTTTACGGAGAGTTGGGTTTATGCTGGTGCCGGTGATGAGGAAAAGGCAGACGAGGCCCGAGAGAAAGTCCTCAGACTGACCGGGGATTATCAGTATCAGGCCAATGTGCTGCTCCATGAGGCACTCTGCACGGTCGTCAGAGGAGGCATCGACGAAGGCATGCGACAGGCGGCGGCGGTGATAGCCCCTCTCCCTTCCGTCTACCGGAGTAACCACATCATCGAAACCGGAAGAATGCTGCTCCGTACGGTTCCCTTTGACCAGCAGAGCCGTCCCGCTATCGGCGAGTTTCGTGAGGTTTTGGCCGGTGAGGTCACAAGGTAGGTGCCTTCCACGGGCTCCGTTCAGGTCGGCCAGGCGAGAAGAGAGGGCCCCGGACAAACAAGGCCGTGGCGCGCCGCTCCGTCACCCCGTCCTGCGGTTCTTCTTGTACTCCTCGACCAGCTTGATGAACTCGGATTCGGAGCTGGCGAACTTCGTGATGCCCTTCTCCGGATCGGTCCTCACGAAGTACAGCCAGGGCCCGGCGGCCGGCTTCAGGGCAGCCTTGATGGCGGCGGCACCCGGGTTGCAGATGGGACCGGGCGGCAGGCCGAGGTGCGCATAGGTGTTGTACGGCGACCTGCTCCTGAGATCCTCGTTCGAGACCTTCGCGCCGAACTTGTTCAGGCCGTACATGATCGTGCTGTCCAGTTGCAGCGTCATCTCGGGCGTGTGGTTCAGCCGGTTGTGGATAACCCGCGCGATCTTGGGCATGTCGCGCTTGTCGGTCGACTCGGCCTGGACGATGCTGGCGATGGTCATGATCTCCAATGGCGTACGGCCGACGTGCCTGGCGCCGTTCACCAGGTCGCTGTCCTCGGCGGCGCGGTTGAAGCGTGTCACCATCGCGGCGAGGAGTTCGCCGGGGCTCGACGCGGGTGAGACCTCATAGGTCGCGGGGAAGGCGAATCCTTCCAGCGCGCCCTTGGCGTAGGCCGGAAGGCCGAGTGCCTCGCCGTCCCTGGCGGCCCGCTCGAACTCCGCGAGCGGTCTGCCGGTGGCGGTCGACAGCTGCTTCAGGATCTGCGTGAGCCGCTGTCCTTCTCTCACGGTCAGGGTGGTCTGCCCTGGCCTGGTCTCCGCAAGAGTCTCACCGGAGCCCCGCCCGGTGAGGTCCTTGGGGGCCGCCGCCGGAGAGGACAGCCCCTGGACCACGAGCGTGGATCCGACCGCCATCACGGTTACGGCCGCCGCTGCCGTCAGGGCGAGGCCGCGCCGGCGGGATCGATTCCGGTTGGCAGGGAAGAACCGGCCCGGTGGGGGTGGCTGCTCCTCATGGGCCATGTCGGAGAGGGTCTCGCGCAGCAGATCCTCGATGTTCATCCGAACTCCCTCACGGTGCTCAGTTCAGGTGCGGCCTTCTTCAGACGCTCCAACGACCGGTAGATCTGGCTGCGCACGGAGCCCACCCTGACACCGAGCAACCGCGCGATCTCGGTCTCGGACAGGTCCTCGAAGTAGCGCAGCACGAGCATGGTCCGCTGCCTCGGGGTCAGCCGGGCAAGAGCCGCGCGCATCACCAGGCGAAGGTCCACCATCTCGGCGTGCCCGTCGCCGATCTGTTCCGGCAGCCATCCGGTGGACACTTCGGCGACGCGGGAACGGCGCCGCCACCAGCTCACCTGCTCGTGGTACATGACACGGCGGACATAACCCTCGATGGCCGCCGGGTCGCGCAGGCTGCGCCACTTCACCGCTGTCTTCGCCAACGCCGACTGCATCAGGTCCTCGGCGGCGTGCCGGTCACCGGTCAGCAAGTACGCGGTACGGAACAGCGCTCCCGATCGATCGACGACGAACTCCCGGAAGTCCGCCTCAAATCCTGGATCCACCTGTCCTCCTCGCGATGTCACCAAGCAAGGACGCGGACAGGGCGTCGGTCTATGCCGGCACGGCCGAACCGATCTGCATCAAGGGCTGCACGCCCTGGCCCGCATCATCTACCTTCGCCACCTGCGGGCCTCAGCCCGACCCCGCCTGCTCCGCCACGTCGGGAGCCGCCCCCGGCGTCGAGCCACCGGGACACCGCCGCGTGTCGCCGGGAGGCGGCAGCCATGCTTGCGGAGCCCGAGCGCTTCGGCCGGGCGGAGACCGGCGAAGTAGAGGCAGACGAAGAAGTCGCGCAGGTGCCGACCACGGTCGAGACGGCTCACGCAGGTCACCGCGGTGAGCAGTTCGCGCGCCTGAACCGGATCGACCGCCACGCGCCGATCCAGGACCTCCCGGACCTTCGGAGGCTTCCGCGCCTTCACCTCGTCGATTTCCACACCCGCACTCTGCCGTCGGTGCTGCCCGTGATGAAGACGGGTGTGCCGTCGCCACGCTTGGCGACCTCTATGTCCATGACACCGGAGTAATGCCCTCTGATCGGTCTGCCGATGAGCTTTCCCGTGTCCAGATTCCAGATATGGAAGGCCGCCCTGATACGCCCCTCACCACCGGAGACGATGACAGGAGTGCCATCGTCGCGCCTGCCCGTCGCCACCGCGTGTACGAGATCGTGCCCGGATCTGAGTGGCTTACCCAGAGACTTTCCGGTGTCGAGATCCCAGATTCGTACGGTCCCGTCCTCTCCGGTGGAGACGATGACCGCGGTGCCGTTGCTGCGCTTGCCGATCGCCACGTCGTAGACGGGGCGGGTGTGGCCTTGCTGCGGCCCGCCCACTCGGCGACGAGTTGTGGGCGGTCATCGAGCCGCTGCTGCCGACTCCTTTCATCGCCGTTCTGCCGGATCGGCCCTCGACAGGTCTCGTGAACTGCCGGACTGCCGTCCGGCCGGAGCGTGCGCGGATGACGCCCCGCCCTCCGGGCTTGGCACAACTCGTACGGCGTGGTCCGGCACCGACAGGTTCCGGCGATCAGGAAAGCCACCCTCACATCGGTGATATCGGAATCTTCCCCATATGACGGATACTTTGGTCCCCCATCGGGACACGACCTGAGATCCAGAGGTGGCCATGGCGCCGAAGACTTTCGCGGACGGACGTGACCGCGGCCTGGTCGTGTCCATGGTCGTGCTGGCTCTCGTCATGATGTGGGGCCTGGCCGTGGTGGTGCTCGACGTACTCGCCTCTGCCGAGCTGGGATCGGCGGCCGCACGGCTGCCGGACGCGAGGCCGGACATCGAAGGGGTGGCGGGCTCGGATGGTGGCCTGGCCGAGAAGGTGCGGCGGGTCAGGGAGGAGGCCGCGGGGCGGACCACCGCCTTCGCGCTGTTCATCGCGGTGGCCGCGGGGACGTTGGGCACGCTGGCCTGGTTCGCCTGGAGGCGCCGGTCGGTCGCCATGTCGTTTTGGGCTGGGGTGGTGACGGCTCCCTACCTGTGCGGGCTCGGCGCGGCGCTGTGGTTCCAGCCGTTGCCCGAGCCGAGGCTCACCGCCCCCTACGGGGAGGCGCTGCGGGCCGTCCACCCGTACTGGTACGCGCCCGCCCGGACCGTGGTGATCGCGCTCGCGGCGGCTGTCCACATGGTCGTGCTCATCCTGATCGCTCGATGGTCGGTCAGAACGACCGGCGGGCCCGCGTCCGCCCGCCCTCTCGCCGCCGGGTTCATGGCCGTGACGGCGACGTGTGCCCTGGCGGTGGCGGCACTGAACTTCGCGGGCATCGCTCAGGCGAGGAAGGCGGCGCTCGGCGAGACCGTCGCCGAGGGAGCGGACGCGGCGAGCGGCTTCGTCCACGATCCCGGCACCGCCGATCGCCTGCTCGACCTGTCCGTTCGAGACGCCTGGGTGTACGCGGCGCTGCTGGCCGTGGCCGCGCTGGTGGCCTGCGCGGTCGCCATCGGCGCGGCACGCGGCGGAAACGGGGCGCACGTGACGGCGGCGACGCTGGCGGGTGTGGCGGTCGTGCCGTATATGACGGTGCTGCTCGCGACCGTGGCGCTGGGGCCGTTCGTCCATGGCAACGGGGAGCCGGTTCATCTGTCGGTGTCGGAAGGCCCCGAATGGTATCGGCCCGTGGTCTGGTCCCTCCTCGCGACGGCCGCGATCACTTTTGTCGCCGGAACCGCACTCGTGATCCGGCCCTCGAACCGCCCCGCCCCGCCGTAGCCCCTCAAGATGATCTTTCAGGGTGTCGCGACGGTACGGTGTGCCGATGGCGGACATCTACGAATTCGTACTGTCGGTGAACATCCGTGCTGATGTCACCGACGACGAGCTCGCCGAGCTGCGGTGGCATGTGGGACAGGGGCCACGACCTGAGCGACTGCCGATCGGCACTGACAGATACGTGGGAACCTATCCACTCGGTGATCCTGACGACCCCGACTGCGAGTGGGAGGACGCGGAGGCGGAGCCCGTGTTCGCGCAGCGCGGCGCCGCCCGGCGAGTGGGGGGCGCGCTCGTCGCCGAGTTGGTCGCGCGAGAGCGACCGGACGGCTGGGCACTGGCGGTACGCCAGGAACTCCATCCCGACGACTTCTACCGGCTCCGGACACTGCTGGACTGGCTCGGCCGATGTTCGGCCGACGCGCATGCCGGCGGTGTCGAATCCTTCATCGGTTACCTGCGCTTTCACGAGAACACCGAGATCGCGTCACTTGTCCTCGTGAACGGGCGGATTCGCGTGCCGGAGGACATCGAATCGCACACCCCGCACTGGGAGAACGGCACGTTGTGACCGGCCCAGCCCGTTCCGGCGTCAACAGTGGCCAGAGCCGGTGGGAAGGCACGGGTACGACAACCGGGCCGCCGTTGACGCCGTGCCGGCGCGCTCAGCCCGTCATCGCCGTTCGGTACGCGTCGGTACGGTGAACGGCCACAACCCTCTCAGGATGGTCGAGCGAGAGGTGGCGGCTCACATGGCTGCCGATGTCCCCGCCCGCGGCACCGGCGCGGGACCGCGGGTTCCTTATCTGAAATTTTCACGGCTCGACGAGAGGTTCACGCAGTTCGCCTGCTCGCCGGCCCGCCTCGTGCTTGACCCGGCCGCCGGGACGGAACCACACTCCGCTGGAGTGTCACCCCTCCGCGCGACCACCTGAGTGGTCCACCTCGCCGTCGCACCCGCACGCCGGTTCGTAGCGGGAAATGTTAACGCCAACAATTTTGGGAGCCGATAGCAGCCGCTCATGTTAGCGGTAACACGATCAACGTTCATCCCATGACGACGCCGGGGACCGGCGCCGAGTGGGCCGACGGGACTCAGAAGGCGCGGATCAGCACCAACGGGCAAAAGGACGAGACATGACGCAAGATCAGAATGAGCCCGCAAGCGGCGAGCGAAAGCCGCTGAGCCGGAGAACCATCCTGACGACGATGGGGGCCCTGCCGGTCCTCACGGCCGCGACCACGGTCATGGGAGCCTCGGAGGCCGTGGCCGCCACGGCGGTCATCAATCCGTCGGCGCAACGGCAGACGATCCGGGGCTTCGGCGGCATGACCTTCGCGTCCTGGATCGGCGACCTGACGGCTGCCCAGCGGGAAACGGCGTTCGGCACCGGCGAGGGCCGGCTCGGGTTCTCCGTGCTGAGGATTCCCGTCCCCGAGAACCAGGCGGACTGGAGCCGCGATGTGGCGACGGCGAGGCGCGCGATCGAGCTCGGGGCGACGGTCATCGCGTCGCCGTGGAATCCCCCCGCCGGCATGGTCGAGACCTTCGTCCGCGGCAGCCAGACCAATGCGAAACGCCTCAGGTCCAACATGTACGGGGCCTACGCCCAGCACCTGAACGACTTCAGCACGCACATGCGGAACAACGGGGTGAACCTGTACGGCATATCAGTGCAGAACGAGCCCGACTACGCGCATGACTGGACGTGGTGGACTCCCGCCGAGATCCTCCGGTTCATGCGGGAGAACGCCGGCTCGATCAACACCAGGGTCATCGCGCCCGAGTCCTTCCAGTACCTGAAGAACATCTCGGACCCGATCCTCAACGACCCCGTGGCGCTCGCCAACATGGACATCCTCGGCGCTCACCTCTACGGCACGCAGTTCTCGAACTTCCCCTACCCCCTCTTCAAGCAGAAGGGCGCGGGCAAGGAACTCTGGATGACCGAGGTCTACCTCCCCAACAGCACCGACTCAGCGGACACCTGGCCCCAGGCGCTCGACGTGGGGGAGCACATCCACCGCGCCATGGTGGACGCCGAGTTCCAGGCGTACATCTGGTGGTACATCCGGCGCAGCTACGGCCCCATGCGGGAGGACGGCCAGATCAGCAAGCGCGGCGCGATGATGGCGCACTTCGCCAGGTTCGTCCGCCCCGGATATGTGCGGGTCGACGCGACGGCGAACCCGGCGTCGAACGTCTACGTCTCGGCGTACCGGGGCGGTGACTCCTCGGTCGTCATCGTCGCCGTCAACAAGGGCACCTCCGCGGTGAGTCAGCAGTTCACCGTGGCGAACAGCACCGGATCATCCAGTGTCTCGTCCTGGCTGACCGACGCGAGCAGGAACGTCGCGCCCCAGGGGGCGACCACCATGTCGAACGGCTCCCTCACCGTCACGCTTCCCGCCCGAAGCGTGATGACCTTCGTGACCAGCCTGGGCTCCAACCCCACCCCGACCCCCACCCCGAGTCCCACCCCGACTCCGACGCCCACCCCGACGCCCGGCACCGGGCCCCGGGTCGCCTACGCGATGAGCCCCTGGAACAACGGCTTCACCGCCAACATCAGCATCACCAACACCGGGACCTCGACGATCAACGGTTGGACGCTGGTCTTCACCCTGCCCTCCGGCCAGTCCATCACCTCGGGCTGGAACGCCACCTACTCGCCCTCCAGCGGTCAGGTGAGCGCCCGCAACGTCAGCCACAACGGCACGCTCGCCCCCGGAGCGACCGTCGACATCGGCTTCCAGGCCAACCACACCGGCAACACCACCGAACCGACCGCCTTCACCCTCAACGGCATCGCCTGCACCGTGGTCTGACCGGCGGGTGAAACAGCCCCTGAAGCCCGACCGGCGAAGGGGACGGGTGCGGCCTCTCCGATGAAAGGAGAGGCCGCACCCGAAAACGTCAGTTCTTGCGCACCGACCGGCGTATCAGAACGTTCTGTCACCACCGGATCCGAGACAGGGGCGTGTTTCACGGAGTCCCGTCCGCGGGGCGAACGTCAGGAAACGACGTCGACGCCGCTTTGCACCTCAGGGCGATGAGGCATATCGGTGAGGTTACGACGATGGATCTCGATCAGGACGTAGGCGGCGAAGGCGTAAGCAGGACCGTAGAAGAAAGGCGGGATGCCGACACCTGTGCCGTTCCGGTAGCAGGAGTACCAGCTGGGGAGCGACAGGTAATCGGCCGGCGGGCAGTGGGTCAGGTCCGACCAGGGGCCGACGATGTTGGCGGCGAGATTGACCACCGCGAGAGCTGCCAGGACGACCGCCAGGACCAGGGTGGTTCGATCCCGCCACCTTCGCCGGAGCAGGGCCGCCACGGCCACCATGGGTACGGGCAGCGCGAAGGCCAGCACGATGATTTCGGCATTCCACAGCACCTGCATGACGTCCATGCCGACGGAGCCCAGGTAGCCGATGCCGAGGCCCTGAGACAGAGGGAAGATCCCGATCCCGTCGATGACGTGGAAGTCGTAGTGGAAGAGGCCGGTGCTCGCGATGACCTCGCTGCCGAACCAGGCCGTGACCGAGGGAAGAAGCACGAGCAACGCAGTCACCGACCACCACCATTGGACTCGCATCCGCCCTGCTTCCCGGCACCGGTACCGCATGAGACGAAAAGCATGGCATGTTGGGCTCACCCCGGTGAGAACCGGCCTTCGACCCGGCCGGGCGGCCACCCGCGAACCGGCGTTCTCGGCTCACGACCGCCACGCGTCGACCACGTCCGCCACCGCCACCTCGACCCAGGCCGGAGACGACACCACCGGCTCTTCGTCATGACCGGCTCTTGTGCAGGGCGAAGGACACCGGCGCGGGCCGTGTACGACGACCGCCCGGCGTTTTCCGGGGAGCGGTCGACCCGCCGCACCACCGGCACGTCACCCGCCTACGGCGCCTCTTCGGCGACCGGTACCCGATTGCCCAGTCCACGGGGCATCAGCAGGAACACCTTGGGTGACAGGCGGTCCATGTCCCCGCCTCTGCCGAACACCAGGCCGGCGGCGAAGTCGACGAACTGCTTCGCCTCGTCGTCCGGTAGCGCGGTGAGGTCCATCACCACCGGTACGCCGGTACGGAAGAAGTGCCCGACGTAGATCGCTTCGTTGTAGTTCTGGGGACGTAGTGTTTTGACCACCGGACAAGTCTCCACCGTCCGTCACGCCCGTCAAGGCGCCTTCCGGGGCGCGGGACGGCACGTCGCCGGTCCCGGCTCTCACCGTGAGCGCGGCGTTCGCCGGGATCGATTCCTGTGACGTGCTGCTCGTCCCGGGAGGTCCTGGGAGCCGGGCGCCGCTCGACGACGTGCTTCTCGGCCGTTCGACGCCGGATCCCCCGCCAAGGCGTCGCAGGCCGCGAAGGATCTCCTCGCGGAGAGAACCCGTTGATCTCACGGGGTGCGGCCCTGTGGAATCGTGAACCCGTTGATCTCACGGGGTACAGCCCTGTGGAATCGTGAACCCGCTGACCCCTTGAACCCACCCGCGTCCCCGGGAGTGATCGCGTGAACGAGTCCGGCCGGCTTCTTCAGGTCATCGTGTGCGCGGCCGGTGCCGCCCGGGACGTCGGCCGTCTCGTCACCCTCGCCCAGGACGAGGGCTGGACCGTCCAGGTCGTCACCACCCCGTCCGCGCTGGACTTCGTCGACGTCCCCGCCTTGGAACGGCAGACCGGACGCCCCGTCCGCAGCCGGTACCGGACACCGGACGAGCCCAAGCCCCCGCGAGCCGACGCGATCATCGTCGCCCCCGCCACGTACAACACCGTCAACAAGTTCGCCCAGGGCATCGCCGACACCTACGCCCTCGGCCTCCTCGCCGAAGCCCCCGGCCTCGGCATCCCCGTGGTCGTCCTGCCCTTCGTCAACGACGCTCTCGCCACCCGCGCGCCGTTCCGCCGGAGCGTCGAAGGACTCCGGGCCGAAGGCGTCCGTGTCCTGCCCAGCGCTTCCGAGTCCGACCCGGCCGACACCGGAGACGAGAGCGGGGAGGGCCACCCCTGGGCCCTCGCTCTCACGGAGATCTCAGGAAAACAGGCTCGCCGGACGCGCGCTGATCGGTCATAGTGAGCGGCGAGGAACCGGCGCCATGAGACGCGTCGATTCTCCGCGATTATCGGTCTGCACCAGAATCTCATTATGTGTCCACAGTCATTGTGCGACGTGAAATAACCATCGATTCTCATGCTTCCGGTCTGTTCCGATGTTCTTCGTCTCCCGGCCGGGGATTCATATGTCATCGGGCTTCCGGGTCTTACAATGACCACCGGAAGGAAGGACGGTGGGATCTGGAAGGCTCAGGAAGGCAGCGGCCCGGTGTGGTGGTCGATCCCGGGCTGCCGCCCGAGGTCGCGGGTTTGTTTCGCGCGAATCCATCCCTGCTCAAACGCATACGGGCAGGTTGGAGGCCGCTGGAGAATCCGCCGAGGAGATCCGCGGTTCTCCCGGCCGTCGCCGGTATGTTCGCGGCGGTCGGCTTTCTGGCGGTGCTTTCCTTCGAAAAAGGGGCCGGGCTCGGAATCCTGCTGCTCGTCATGCTCGCGTACTTCGTTTTCGCGGCGATCAGGGCCGCGAGGGATTCCGAGGAGAGCGACAGCCCGGAGCAGGAACTGTTCGAGCTCGCGCACCGCTACCGCGATTCCTACCTTCTCCCCGACGACTTCGACGCCGCCGCGAGCCGCCTGCTCGGCCGGGCGCGGCTGGCGGTCGACTCCGTCCTGCGATCGCGCGTCAACGCCGAGGGACTGCTCGACGACGTACGGAACGCCGTCATGCTGCCGCCGCAGGAATGGGAGGTCGCACGCCTGCTGGCCAAGCTGTCCTCCCTGCGTGGAGAACACCGCGATCTCATGCGTGGCGGGGTCGCCCAGGAGGTGGCGGCCGCGATGAAGCCGCTGGAGCGCGTGCTCGCCGGCAGCGAGAGCGCCGTCACCGCGAGGGTCGAGGCGCTCGAGCGTTACGCGGCCCATGTCGCCGACGCCGAACGTGCCTACCGGGCCCGTGGCCAGATCGAGGCGCTGGTGGAGCGGTTGCCCCGCTACGAGGAACTGCTCGCCGAGTCGGGGGCCGACGGCCTGAGCATGCCCGAGATCGGGCATCTCACCGGCGAGGCCGACGAGCTGGAGCAGGCGTTGCGCGCGAGCATCGGTTCGGCGCACGAGCTGTTCCACCATCTGGACGGCCCGGCGCCGTCCGGGTGAGGGGCATCGGATGATCACCTGCCACGCGGGCCGGCGGGCCGGGGATCAGCCGAACAGGCAGTAGGCGGCCGTCGCGTCGTCGTGGATTTTCGTCCGGGGCCAGCGGGAGCCCTCGGGGTCGGTGTGCTCCGCCTCGCGGACCCGGCGGATCAGCTCTCCCGGGCCGGACCGTTCGAGGGTGTCGAGGGCCTCACGCCAGGTGGCCAGCTCGAACCGATCGACGAGCCGGGAGGCTCCGTCGCTGAGCAGGGCGACCGCCCGTACCCGGTGGGAGGGGAGCGTGCCGGTGAGCGACTGCTCGGCGGTGAGCGGGTCGACGGCGGCGATCCAGAAACCGCCCTCGCGGTTGCGATGGTCCCGCATGGCCTCCACGTACTCCCGATGCGCGGTGACACGCTCGGAACTTCCGTAGGCGAGGCCGTCCATGGTCGACCGGTGCGCCCTGCCGATCTGATCCACCCGGTCGTCGCAGACGACCGTCGGCTCCGCCTGGCCGGTCACGTCCAGGACGAGGACGGAATCCGCCAGGACGAGGAAGTCCAGGTCGCCCGCCGTACGGCGAACCATCACCACCGTGGCGGACGGTGATCCGGGATGGGTGAGGTCGCAGACGAAGTCGTGGAGGGAGGCGACGGCCTTTATCCCGTTCGCGAGTATCTCCGTGAGCGTTCCGGTGTCCTGCGTCATGCCCGCGAGGAGGGTCGAGCCCAGGGAACGGACGTACCAGCTGACGCCGTGATCGCACCCGGACTCCGCCCCCGCCGGGGTGCCCGCGCCGTCGAGGAGGACGAAGGCGTCCGGGGTCGCCCCGAAGAAGTCCTCGTTGTCGTCGTTGCCCGCTGTGTTTCCGGCGTTTCCGGCGTTTCCGGCGTTCCTGGCGTTTCCGGTGTCCGCGTTCTGTCTGCCGGGTGCCGCTTCGGTGGCGAAGGTGATGCGCATCGGTTCGGGGCTCCTCGTGCTGGACGGGCCCGCGCTGGACGGGCGTGCACGTTTCCCTCACGAGTTCCCCCGTTGGAACGGCGTATTCCCGCGCGCCCCCCCACCCGGACATCCCTCGCGGTGTACCTCCGTGACGCACCGCCACGACGTCAGTAAGAGGGCTCCGAAATCGACTCGGCTCGATAGACGTCCATCGGTCCCTCGTCGTCCTCGTCCACCCCCACCTTCCTCAGCAGCAAAGTCCGGCTGCCGATTTTCAGGGAACGTTCACCGTTGATCTCCGTGGACGCGAACACCGTGACCGCGTGACCGTGCATATCGCGCACCTGGTCGTATTCTGGTCCGTCAGGAATGTCTAGCTTGATGCGCCTCGTCTGGAATGTCACTCTCCCAGTGTGAAAGCCTCGGCCCCGAAAATCGATCGTGCGCGTGACGATATTTGGCATCATTTTCGACGGGAAAGGTATGGGCGCCCGGCCCCCTCCTCGGTCCGGGCCTCGCGAGGGCCGTAGTCACCGAGACCGCCGTGGGCCACCAGGAGCGGAGATCGCTAGGGCAGGGGGTCGATCCCGATGTTCTGGTCGTACTGGATGAGCTCCGCCCCGCGATCGGTGAGGATGGGCCAGCGGGTGGCGCGGGCACACCAGACGACGTGTCCGGCCGTGATGTCGCGCGACCCGTCGAGGATCTCCGCGATGTCCCCCACCTTCCCGTGGGTGAAGTCGTCGATCCTCACGCCGGGCGTCGTGACGAGCTCGAACAGCTCCTCCTGGGTCGAGAGCGGGGAGATGGACAGGACGGCCGCGAGGCTGGTGGCCGGGACGCATATCCCGCCGCCACGGAAGAGACACATGGCGGCGACGCTCCGGGAGTATTCGGTCTTCGCCACCGCGATGTCGACCAGTGCGCTCACGTCGAGCACTCGACCGGGAAGCATGGCTCAGCGCCTCCGGAAACGGCGTATGCCGATCTGGCCCCACTCCGCCTCGGAGAGCTGGTCGACCCCGAGGGAGTCGGCCGCCGTGTCGAGGTCTTCGCGATGCAGGTTCCAGCGGTGCATCAGGGTGATCACGTGAGGTTTGTTGCCGATCTCTCGCTGGACGGCCGCGTGGAGCACGTCGGCGACCCGGTTTCCGGTCAGTCGCGCCTTACGGGAAAGCGCCTCATAATCCGCTTTATCCAGCTCTATGGTGATAGATGTATCGGAAGTCGGCGTGCCGATCGCCTTTTGTCCTTCTCTGAGCTGGAGATGGGCCAGCCACAGCGGAACCGAATCCGACTCTTGTCTGGCGCCATCGTGATCATTCGATGATGGTTTTTCCGATCCTGTGCCGTCTCGCCATGCCGGCATGGAGTGGGCCATGCGTTCGACAGTAGCTGTGAATTGTCGATTATGGCAGCACTTCTGGGCCAAAGGTCATCACTACAGGAACCCGGGCGGCTGAGCGGTGGGATCGGTGGGAACAGTGGGATTCGTAGGAACGGCGGGCGCCGAAGGGCCGGTGGGCACGGAGGGGTCGGTGGGAGGGGTGGGGGTGGGCGCACCGGGGGTGGAGGTGGGGGCGGCCGCGCCGCAGAACCCCATGGCCCGCCGTTGCTCGGCTATCTGGTCGACCGGGGCCTGGTAGGTGAGCCGCTCC
Source organism: Streptosporangium sp. LJ11 (assembly GCF_051918945.1). Classification (NCBI taxonomy): domain Bacteria; kingdom Bacillati; phylum Actinomycetota; class Actinomycetes; order Streptosporangiales; family Streptosporangiaceae; genus Streptosporangium; species Streptosporangium sp. LJ11. The sequence continues at coordinate 14,288 of NZ_JBPXMB010000015.1, read as the reverse complement.
TCGGGTGAGGGCTCGTACCGCCACGTACCGCCCTCGAAGGCGAAGTCGAAGTCCGTCGAGTCGTCGAGCCGGGTCGCCTGGACCCTGGCGAGGTCGCCGGTGATCGTGACGGTGGCGATGGTGAGCGGGGAGTTCGGCAGGATCGGGGGGCAGATCTCGAACAGCCGCACATACTCCTCCCGGGCGATCAGTCCCTGCGCCTCGGTGGTCCACAGGTCCCAGAAGTCGCCGTACAACCCGCTGCTGTAGGCGTCGAGCGCCGGTTGGACGGCCTGGCGGACCGAGGCCTCCGAGTGCTCGCCGCCGCGCGCCGGGGTCGCCGCGCTCGGTGGCGACGAGGGAGGGTTGAACACCATGAAGACGGTGACGACGGCCCCGATGGCCACGCCGATGGCCATGACGACCATCACGACCAGCCCTCGTCCCGTCTCGCCCCGCGGCGGCTGGCCGTACTGCGGCGGATAGCCCACGTGCGGTCTCCGGGGAAATGGCAAGAGCGGATGAAGGTGATCATAACGTCCGTGGTTCTCGGCTGACCACGGTCATCGCGTACCCGGAAGGGGAGCCGACATAATGCGCGCGTGATTCAGACGATCGGTACGGCCGTCGCCGTCTTCGCCGGTACCAACGTGGACGACATCATCATTCTGACGGTGCTCTTCCTGGCGTCCAGAGCGGGGGGCGTTCCCCGCCCCTGGCAGATCGTCGTGGGCCAGTACGCGGGCATCGCCGCGCTGGTGGCCGTCTCGGCGGCGGCGGCGCTCGGCCTCGCGGTGGTGCCGGACCGCTGGGTGGGACTGCTCGGCCTGGTGCCGTTCGGCATGGGGGTGTGGGGGCTGGTCAAGGCCGGGAGAGCCGGGAAGAACGGCGACGGCGACGGCGACGACGGGGCACCCCGGGTCGCCTCGGGCGTGCTCTCGATCGCGGGGGTGACCATCGCGAACGGGGCCGACAACATCTCCGTCTACACCCCGATGCTCCGCACGATCGGCCCGGCGTCCGGCGCCGTCACGGTGGCCGTGTTCGCGGTGCTCGTCGCGGTCTGGTGCGCGGCGGCCTCCTGGCTCGGGTCGCACAGGAAGGTGATCGCCCTGGTGGAGCGGACGGGGGCGTGGCTGGTGCCCGTGGTGTTCATGGTCATCGGCGCCGTCATCGTGGCGGAGTCGATATTTAGATAAATATCGACAAATCACCCGAATCTAGGGCAAACGTACTGGGGAATTACTTACCATGCGAGACCATTTGCGCTTCTATCGGCATCGATGGTTCAAAGTGTGGATCGCCCTGATCGTTCTGTCCTTCTCGCTCATCGCCATGATGCAGGCGGCCGGCAACCAGGCGCTCCTGCCCGCGGCCTTCTTCTACGGGGCCGCGGCCGGGCCCCTCGCCCTCCTGCTCGCCATCCACGACCGTATCCACGTCGCCACCAGCGTGCCGCCCATGACGCTGATGGGCATGTTCCTGTTCGGCGGAGGCGTCGCCCTCCTGCTCGGCGGCTACTTCGACGCGCTCTTCATCTCCGAGAAGAACAGCACCTCGATCCTGCGGGTCGGCTGGATCGAGGAACCCGCGAAACTCGTCCCGCCCCTCGCGGTCGCGCTCACCGGCCGTCACCTCACCAAGGCCGCGGGGGTCGCGCTCGGCCTGTCCTGCGCGACCGGGTTCGCGATCATGGAGTCGATGGCCTACGCCTGGAAGAGCATCGCCAACCACGACGGTGCCGTGGGCGCGGGTACGGTCCTCTTCCTGCGCGGCCTCAGCACCCCCTTCAGCCACCTCGTCTGGACCGGCCTGGTCTGCGCGGTGGCCTTCGGGGCCTGGCAGGTCAGAAGGCGCGCGGTCGTGACCCTGCCCGTCGTCGTCGCCTTCGTCGCGGCGGCCACGCTCCACTCGCTCAGCGACGGCCTGCTCGTCCTGGACATCCCCGGGCCGGCCAGGCTGCTCTTCCTCGCCGTCGCCGCGGCGAGTTACTGGCTGTTCCACCGGGCCACCCGAGATCTGAAACCGGTGCCGATCCCGGAACCGGAGCCGTCCCGGGCCTGACCTGACTGAACCGGAGCCGTTCCGCGCGTGACCTCACGGGTGCGCGAGACGGTTGCGAAGCTCGGACACGCCTCTCATCGTGCGATGTCGCGTCGATGTTCCACGTGGAACATCACACCTGCGCCAGCAGCCACCGAGGCCCGATGACCTCGGCGCCCAGTTCCGTGACCCGCTCGCGCAGCCCCCGGTCGGCGGTGACGACCAGGACGCGTTCCCAGGGGCGGGCGTCCCGTACGGCCTGGACGACGGCGTCGTCCCCGCTGCCCGGTGCGGCGATCACGGAGACACCGGGCGCGGGGGCGGTGTCGCGGGCGGCACCCTCGACGACCGCGGTCAGCCTGGGGAACCAGCGGGCCAGCACCGGGGCGCGGTCGGGCGCGGTCACCCGGCCGTCGGCGGCACGCGCGCCGACCTCGGCGAGCAGCTTGGCCGCCGCCCCCGCGCGGTCCCGCCACCAGCCGTGCTCGGCGCGGGCGCCCACGATGTTGGCGACGTCGAGGACGACGAGGGAGGGGGCGAGCGCGAGGCCGACGACCGGCCAGGTCGCGGCGAAACCGGGGTGGAGGTTCTTGGCGGTGATCTCCTCGGCGGGAACCCAGCGCAGGTCGTCGCTCTCGGTGCTGGCGGGGATCGCGCGCAGCAGCTCGGCGGCCTCGGCGATCACGGTCTCGAAGGACCAGCCGCCGTGATCGTCGAGGTAGACGCCCTGGACCCGCAGACCGGTGCCGTCCAGCGCGGCCTCCTCGAAGGCCTCGCGCAGGGCGGTGTCGATCGTGTCCTCGTGGCTGTCGCGGGCACCGCCCGGCAGCCCCCAGGTGCCGCCGTGGTGACTCCACGCGGAGCGTTTCTGCATCAGGACGCGGGGGCCGTCCGTGGCGTCGTGATGGACGGCGAGCAGGCCGGCCGCGCCGTGCACCCCCCAGTGCCGGTGCCCGAGATCGCAGCGAGCCCATCCGTCCCCGTCCCCGGCCGTCATGGACCAATGATGCATCAGGGCACGGACGCGTACTCCCCGCCCCCGGCCACCGGGGAGACACCGGTGGCGGAGGAGGCCGTCGACAGGCGGAAAAGCATTAATGGCGCTATGTCGTAATCCGACATACTGGCCGCCTTGATCCTCGTTGAAGGACTCCCATGCACTCGAGCGTCTACCCGAGCGCGTTTTTCGCGCCCGTTCGCTTTCTGCGGCCGATCCGCGCGTACGCGACCGTCGCCCTCACCCTGATCGCGTTGAGCTCGGTCGCCTCCGCCGGCGCCTCGACGCTGTTGCTCGTCTCCCGGGAGGGCTGGTCGTGGCTGACGGTCCGGCAGTGGAACGCCCTGTACACGCTGCTCCTCTCCCCGGCCGTCCTTCTCTTCTCGATCATCCCCCTGCTGGCGGGCATCGCCTTCATATGCTGGCTGTTCCGCGCCCGGGGCAACGCGTACGCGATCTCTCCCGGGGTCTTCCACAGGTACGCCACGCCGTTCCTGGTGTTCGGGTGGTTCGCTCCCCTCGTCAACCTGTTCGTCCCCAAGGGGCTCGTCGACGACATTCTGACCACCTCCCGGCCCGGCGGGCTGCGGCCGGGAACCGACCTCTACCGGGGACGCCGCTCGGGTCTGGTCTGGGCGTGGTGGCTGACGTGGCTGCTGTGGACGGTGATGGAGGTGGCGTTCGTGGCTTTCGGGAACGCGGGAATGACCGCGCTGGAGACCATCGCCCTGGTCGCCTGCGTCCCGCTGCCGATCGTCACGGGCGTGCTCGCCGCCCGGGTCGTCCTGACGATCACCAAGCTTCAGGAGACCGCCCGTGCCGGCCTGCCGGCGGGGGGACGGCCCCTGAAGAGGCCCGGGCCGCCGGTGGGGTCCTACTTGGGGCTCACCACTCTCGTCGTGCGTGACTACGACGAGGCCATCGGCTTCTATCTCCACGTCCTCGGCTTCGAGCTTCTGGAGGACACGCCTCTGGGCGGCGGCAAGCGCTGGGTGACCGTCCGCCCACGTGGCGCCCGGGAGACGGCTCTGCTCCTCGCCCGCGCCGACGGCCCCGAGCAGGAGGCCCGGATCGGGGACCAGACCGGCGGCAGGGTCGGCCTGTTCCTGCACACGGACGACTTCGCCCGCGACTACGAGCGGCTGCTGTCGGCGGGCGTCGTCTTCGAGGAGGCCCCGCGCAACGAGCCCTACGGCCGGGTCGTCGTCTTCCGGGACCTGTACGGCAACCGCTGGGACCTGCTCCAGCCCGCCGACGTCTCACCGGCGTACGGCTGAGCCCGGTCCCCGCCGACGCCCCCTCGAACAGCGGCCCGGGACCACCGGACGAGCGCTTCCGCGAGTCTCAGTTCCCGCCCTTGGAGAAGTGCTGGTAGTCCTTGATCCCGGACCAGTAGCCGCCCCACTCCCAGCCTCTCTGCTGGAAGGCCTTGACCACGCGGTCGCCCGGGTTGATCACCCCGGGAGCCCGGACGGGGCGCTTGAAGAACTTGCGGGCGTTCTTGTGGGACCCCGTGCCGTTGGCGTATATGTACGGGTTCTCGCGCGGGTTGATGTCGACGGCCAGGCCGTAGGCGTGCCTGGACCAGCTGCTCGACCCCTCCGCGGGGCGGCAGTTGAAGGCCGAGGTGTTGTCGTCGTCGATCGAGGCGTAGTCGTCGGCCTTGTAGACGTCGACGAGCCGCATCTTGTAGATGGGCCAGCGCCAGGCGTACAGGCGGCGGAAGACGGCGACGATGTCGTCGGTCGCGGACTTGTTCACGACCAGCTCGCCGGTGTGCGGCTTGTCGTCGAAGCCCCAGTAGGTCATCGTGATCAGCCGCAGGTCGCTCACCGGGACCGGGCATCCGGGCCGCCACGAGTATTCGAGCCGTTCGCGGGGGACCCGGGAGACCTTCGCGGAGAACGCCGGCGGGCCCGTCGGGGTCGGCGACACGGTGGTGGACGGGCCGGTCGTCGGCGTCGCGGCGGTCGGTTCCGGGGCGGACGCACCGGTGGCGGACGAGGATGCCGGGATCGGCGCCGAGGTGGCCGGAGGCGCGGCGGGGGCGGGCTGGGAGGCGGCCGTGCCACACGAGGCCGCCGCCAGGCAGCCGACGGTCGTCGCGAGCACGGCCCGCGTGCGGATCGTGAATCTGGAATCTGACACGTGCCGCCCCCTCAGAAAAACGGACAAAAGCGACAAAAAGTCATTGTAGGTGACCGGCTATCCGAGGTGAGAGGCGGCCGCCGCGGCGATCCACTCGTGGGCGATCACGGATTCCGGTGGCCAGGGCGTGCCGTTGACCACGGCCACCAGCTCCCAGTATCGCCCGGCGCGCGGGTCGTGCTCCGCGTAGTCCCGTACGACCGACTCCGGGGCGCGCCTCTGCGCTCCGGCCAGGACCGCGACGAGCTCGGCCACGACGGGCGCGGCGGCCTGCGAGTCCGGGGCCACCCCGTCCCGCGCCGCGGCCAGCGCCGTCTTCGTGACCAGGGTGTTGGCCTCGTGCCAGGCCGCCACGTCGATCTCGGAGGCGTTCTCCCAGAAGTCGCCGCTCATCTCGCGCAGCGCGGCGCGGAAACCGTCGTCGGCGAGCAGCTCGGTCAGCTCCAGCCAGGCGTCGAGCTGCTCGATGCCCGGCTCGTCGGGCAGGTCGGGCACCATGGCCTCGCGCAGGCCGCCGAGCCACTCCTGCTTGACGGCGTTCTCGCCGGCGACCTCGTCGACGAACTCGTTCACCAGCGCCGCCGTCTCCGCCGCGCCGAGCCGCCCGAGGGCGTTGAGCCGGCGCAGGTCCTCGTCGGCGGGTTCGTCCCGCTCCAGGGTGGCCCTGAGCACCGCCCGGGTCCGCTGCAGCGCCCTGATCTGCGTCTCCACCGTACGCAGGTGCAGGGAGAGCACCTCGCCCAGGTCGCGGTCGCCGAGCGACCTGATGGTCGCCAGGTCGACGCCGATCTCGCGCAGCGTCCTGACGAGCTCCAGCCGCCCGCGGTCCTCGTCGCCGTAGAGGCGGTAACCGCTCCGGGTGCGGCCGCGCTCGGGGAGCACCCCGATGTCGGAGTAGAAGCGGATCGTCTTCACCGGCAGCCCGGAGAGTCTGGCGAGCTGTCCGATCGTATAGCTCATGACCTCGATTATTCCGTTGAGTTTCCAGTTACGGGAGACTTTAGCTTGGCGGGCATGTCGAAGAAGGTAAGTCGGATCGCGAAACTGCAGCTCCCGGCCGGTGAGGCCGGTCCCGCCACCGTGGGCAAGGACCTGGGCCCGCTGGGCCTGAACCTCATGGAGTTCTGCCGCCGGTACAACGCGGCCACCCAGGACCGGCGGGGGTTCGTCGTCCCCGTCGTCGTCACCGTGTTCGAGGACCGCTCGTTCGAGCTGGCGATCAAGATGCCCACCACGGCCTCGCTGATCCGCCGGGCCGTCGGCCTGGACCGGGGCGGCTCCCGCCCCGGTCACCAGGCGGCGGGAGTGATCACCCGTGCGCAGCTGAGAGAGGTCGCCAGGACCAAGCTGCCCGACCTCGACACCGCCGACCTGGACCAGGCGGAGAAGATCGTCGCCGGCACCGCGCGCTCGATGGGGCTCACCGTCCGGGACTGAGTCACCCGCACGCGCCCGCGCATCCCTGCCGCGTCCCCACGCGTCCCCGTCCGTCCTCCTCCGTCCCCGTCACGTCCCTGTACATCCCTTTGTGTCCCTCGTGCGGCCCGGTGCGGCTCCCGGTCTGATTCGTGGCGGCTCGGCGCGGGGTCCACATTCCTTGGGAAGGCTTTTCACCGAAACGTATCGCGCCTGTGTTCGAACCCGCGCTACAGTCATGGGCACGGGATCGAACACGGGTTCGGGCTGACGTTCTCGCAGGTGAAGGGGTGTGCCATGGCGATGCTCGCGGTGCCGCCGACGGCGTGCCCCCCGCTTCCCCGGTCGCCGGCGGAGCGCGGCGCGACACGCCGTAGCACTTTCTACGGAATTCTAAGCCGGCCGCTATATCCCGTCATAAAGTCCGAGAGCGTGGACCCCGTGCGCAATCCCTACGCTCCCGGTGCCGGACAGCGCCCCCCAGAGCTCGCCGGTCGCGACCGCGAGCTACAGCAGTTCGAGATCGTTCTGGAACGGGTGGCCCGAGGGCGCCCCGAGCGCAGCATGGTGGTCACCGGGCTGCGCGGCGTGGGCAAGACCGTTCTGCTCAACACCTTCAAGTCGATGGCCATGCAACGGCTGTGGGGCACCGGCAAGATCGAGGCCAGGCCCGACCAGTCGATCCGGCGCCCGGTGGCCGCCGCCCTGCACATGGCGGTCAGGGAGCTTGCCCCGAGGCATCGGGCGCCCGAGCGCATCGAGGAGTTCCTCGGCGTGCTCAAGGCGTTCGCGATGCGCGACCCCTCCGCGGCCAAGGGCACCTCGCACTGGTCGCCCGCGATCGACGTGCCCGCGGGACGGGGGCGCGCCGACTCCGGAGACCTGGAGATCGACCTCACCGAGCTGTTCGTCGACGCCGCCGCGGTCGCCACCGACCTGGGTGTCGGCATCGCGCTGTTCATCGACGAGATGCAGGACGTGCAGGCCCCCGACGTCTCGGCGCTCTGCGCGGCCTGCCACGAGCTCTCCCAGAGCGGCGGCCCGCTGATCGTGGTCGGCGCGGGGCTGCCGCACCTGCCCAGCGTGCTGTCGGCCAGCAAGAGCTACTCCGAGCGGCTCTTCCGCTACGCCAGGATCGATCGTCTCGACCGCGAGGCGGCCGACCTGGCGCTCATCGCCCCGGCCGAGAGCGAGGGCGTGGAGTTCACCCAGGACGCCCTCGACGCCCTCTACGTGGCCGCCGACGGCTACCCCTACTTCGTCCAGGCGTACGGCAAGGTCGCCTGGGACCTGGCACTGCGCAGCCCGATCACCGCCGACGACATCAGGGTCTCCGCGCCGGAGGCCGAGGAGGAGCTCGCGGTCGGCTTCTTCGGCAGCCGCTACGAGCGGGCCACCCCCGCCGAGCGCGACTACATGCACGCCATGGCCGCCATCGGCGACGAGCCCGTCGCCACCGCCGAGGTGGCCGAAGGGCTCGGCCGCAAGCCGTCGAGCCTCTCCCCGGCTCGCGACAGCCTCATCAAGAAGGGCCTGATCTACAGCGCGGAACGCGGGCTGATCGCGTTCACCGTGCCGCACTTCGGAAAGTTCCTGCGGTCACAACCGGTCTGACTGAACATTTGTTCGATATGATGCGAGGGAGACCCTAGCCCTCTATATGGCTCTCTAGTGGGGAAGCTAGAGAGCCATATAGAGCTCAATCATGCTGCCCTAGGAAAATCTAGGGTTCTCTAGTGTCCAGCCGATATCGGCAGAGATTCCGGCAGAGTTCCGGTCCTCACCGGCTGCCCGTCAGAGCCGACCATGGCGACCCGCACCGCCGGGTGCCGCCCGCTCAGGTAGATCGCGAAGACCACGTCGACGGGGTCGCCCGCGTGGCTGTTGCCCGGATAGACGAAGAACCGCCAGCACAGCTCCCGCCAGCTGTCGACCGGGTCCTTGCTCAACAGCACTTCCTCGTGTGAGCGCCAGACCGCGCTCGACCGCAGCCGCCCGAGCGCGGAGGCCGGGTCGAGGCGGCGCTGCTCGCAGGGTGCCCGGTAGCGGAGCCTGGCGACCGTCTCCTCGATCTCCGGTGAGAGCGCGGCGAGCACCAGCAGTCCCGTGAGCGTGGCCGGCGCGTGCGCCCACGTCAGGTCCGCCATCGCCACCCAGCCGGGGATCTCGGGCGTCCAGACCAGTCCCAGGGACATGGCCGTCAGCACCATGGTGCGTCCCAGCGACCGCCGTCCCACCGGGAGCGCGCTCACCTCGCCGAAGCAGCCACAGCCCACGTCCGGGCGACGGCGCCGCAGTTCCCACAGGACGTAGGTGGAGACCGCGAAGAACCCGCCGATTCCCCATCGGAAGAGCGGATGGCCGGTCAGCAGCAGCCCGCTCCCCAGGAACAGTTCTCCGAGCGCGCAGCCCAGCATCGCGGGCGCGCGCCAGCGCTCGGGCACCAGCACGGCCGGTCCCAGCCTGCTCAGCATGCCCGGTTCGGCCTCGCGCACGACCGTCCAGATCTTCGCGACCGTACCCGCGGCCAGCAGCAGGAACACGACCGGCAACTGCGCGGCGGCGATCGTCGTCAGCATCTGTGTCACCCCATTCCAAGCCGGGCGTTGAAGCACCCGGTGGTCAGGTCTCCGCCGAGTTCCACGAAGGAGCTCGGGGACAGTTCCAGGATCCGGCCGCGCGGCGAGGTGCCACATTCCAGGCACCGATCGCAGAACCGGCCGGCCAGGCAGCCGCACGCCACGATCGGCAGGACCGAGGTGCGCCCGGCGCACACGTTGCGCACGTTGAGCATCGACCCCAGCGCCAGGTAGGGCAAGCCGGCGCAGGACACCCCGGTGTCGTCGCACGCCGTGTCGGCCCGCTCCAGCATGGGGTAGGCCACCCCCTGCTCCCCGCAGTCGAAGGTGTCCGACCAGGTGGCCGTGCCCGAGATCCGCGACTGCACGCCGACGTAGCCGGGGGGCGGTGGCGGCACGGCCGTCCACCGGTAGGGCGGCTGCGAGGTCGCGGGCAGCCGCGCCAGTGCCGTGCCGTCCTCACGGACCCCGATGGCGTCGAACAGGTAACCGGGTTCGAACTGCGGGTGCCTGACCCGCAGCCGCCCGGAGGACCGGTAGGGGATGACGATCGTGCGCCGCCCGCGGTGCGGCCCGCAGTACAGCTCCACGGTGTGGTCCTTGCCCTCGGAACCGATCGACTGGATCACTCCGGTGATCCTGGTGATGTCCGCCCAGATCCGGTCCGCGACCCGGCCGGCCCGCAGCGCCTTGATGATCACATTGGACCCCGGGGAGAGGTCGGCGGGGTTGACGGCCTCCCCGCGCCAGGCGGTCGCCCACGGTGCGATGACGAGCCGCTCCTCGTCGCCGTCAGGAGTGTCGATGACGATCAGGTGCGGGCTGACGTCGAGGATCGTGCCGCTGACCGCCTGGAAGAGCTCACCTTCCGCGGGGAGGGGACCCGGTTCCTGAACGGTCCGGCCAAGCGCGGCGGCCGCCAGCGTACGGCGGCGATCGGCGCTGCGATAGGGCATCGTCGCTCCCCAGTTCTGCAAGGTGTCGCAGCCAGCGTCACACGCTTCGCGGAATCCCGCTGTCCGCTCCACCAATAATCACGGCAGGTGTCCAACCGGGTACTAAAGTTCCCCTCCCCGGTAGAACGCATTGGTGTCTGCCTGATGACAAACCGCTATCTAAACCTTCTTGTAGGCTCCATCGCCCATCGAAGCTGATCTTTACCGTTGACGGGATGAAATATAGATTTCGGTTCAGCCGCAGTATGGGATCTGGCTGCGATTCTGGCCACCATACGCACCTGGAGCACAGGCTGGTGATCGCGGTGGCCGGCGGGACCGACGAGGAGTTCCGCGAGTATGTCGTTGCTCGCGGCCCGGCACTGCTGCGTGCCGCCCACCGGCTCACCGGGCACCCGAGCGACGCCGAGGACCTGCTGCAGGCGGCGCTGGTGAAGACCTACCTCGCCTGGGACCGCATCCAGGACCGTACCGCCCTGGACGGTTACGTGCGCCGGGCGATGGTCAACATCAACATCTCCTGGTGGCGGCGGCGCAAGCTGGAGGAGTATCCGTCGAGCGAACTCCCCGAGCCGGTCGTCGCGAGCGCCCAGCACCTGCCCGAGCGCGTCGAGCAGGCCCTCGACCGGTTGCCCACCCGGATGCGGGCCGCCGTCGTCCTGCGCTACTACGAGGACATGACCGAGCCGGAGATCGCCAAGGCCCTGGGTATCAGCGTCGGGACGGTCAAGAGCACGGTCTCCCGGGGGATGGCCAAGCTCCGGGGCGACCTCACCTCCGAACCGCGGCATCTGGAACCGCAGATCTGAGGTGGCCGGCACGCCCCCCGCCGGTTCGCCTGCGAACCTTCACCGGCGCACCTTGTGCGGGAACCCCCGCCGGTTCGCCCGTACGGAATCTCTACCGGTCGCCCACGGGTCTCGTAAGGACTCGCGCACCCGGCGGGGGACTCGCACGGAACCTGTGTGGAACTCGCGGGACTTCGTGCCGGATGGACGCGTCACTCGGACGAGATGAGCGTGGTCTCCTCCGCTTCCGGCCGGAGGTCCTCCGCTCCCGCGGTGGCGCACGGTCGTACGGCGTCGCGAATGGTCCGCAGGGTGTCGAGGAAGGTCTCGAGCTGCGCGGGAGGGAGAAGCCCGGTGAACCAGGTGTCGATGTCGATCAGGTGTTGCGGGAGGACGCCGCAGAGCCGGTCGGCACCGGCCTCGGTGATGGCCGCGTAGGAGGCCCGCCGGTCGCTGGAGCACGCCTGCCTCGTGACCAGTCCCTCGCGCTCCAGCCGGTCGACGACCCGGGTCGTCCCGCTCGTGGACAACCCCGTCTGCGCCGCCAGGTCGCTCATCCGCAGCCGCCGCTGCGGCGAGCGCGCCAGCCTGATCAACGTCTCGAAGTCGATCTCTGAGAGCTTCGCGGCGACGAAGGACTCATGCGTCTTCGCTGAGATGCCGGTGTAGACCTCGGCAAGGAGGCCCATCGCCGTCAGCCGGGAGTCGTCGAAGTGGTTCACTCTCATCACTCTACCGGACAGTAGTTGACGAGAGGAATATTCCTCGTGTAGAAATCTGTTGACGCAAGCATCCACTCGGCAACACCTCTTCGGGAGCAGAAAAATGACCACTCGGACCTGGGAGAACCTTCAGATCCCCGCCCCGGGCACCTACGCTCTGGACGTCGCCCACACCCAGATCGGCTTCGTCGTCAAGCACATGATGGTGAGCAAGGTTCGCGGTCAGTTCAACGAGTTCGCCGGCTCCGTCACCATCGCCGAGAACCCCCTGGACTCCTCCGCGCAGCTCTCGATCAAGACGGTGAGCATCACCACCGGCGCTCCCGACCGTGACAACCACCTGCGCAGCGACGACTTCCTCTCCGTTGACAAGTTCCCGGAGCTGACCTTCCGCAGCACCCGCGTCCTCGGCCACTCCGGTGACGAGTTCACCCTCGTCGGCGACCTCACCATCCGCGACGTCACCAAGCAGGTCGAGCTCACCGTGGAGTACGGCGGCGCCGGCACCAACCCGTGGGGCCAGGACGTCTGGGGCTTCTCGATCAAGACCGAGATCGACCGCGAGGAGTTCGGCCTGACCTGGAACCAGGCGCTGGAGACCGGCGGCGTCCTGGTCGGCAAGAAGATCAAGATCGAGATCGAGGGCGAGGCCAACCCGGCCGCCTGATCTTCGTGACCACCCGAGGTCTCTCCCGTCCCGGCAGGCGGTGGGAGGCCTCAATGGTGTCCACTTGTTGAGATGTGGTGTCTCGCGAACTGGGAATCCACAGGATTTCCACCGTGCTCAGCTGCGGACTCCTCAGTTTGTCCACAGGGGCGGGGAGAGTTATCCACTACTTGTGGATAACTCTCCCCCAACTCTTGCCCGAGACGCGATCGTCAACCGCTTTGCCGCCTTGCCTGATGGCCGGTACTCTGTGCTGAGCCGAACGGCAACCAGGAGGCTTCGCCTAGTCAGGTCTATGGCGCCGCACTGCTAATGCGGTTTGGGTTTACCGCCCATCCGGGGTTCAAATCCCCGAGCCTCCGCAGATCAGAGGCCCTCTCCCGAGTCTTGGGAGAGGGCCTTTTTGATCTCTGAACCCTGTCAGGGTTGCAGTTTGGGTTGCAGTTCTCACGCGTCGCCCCAGAGGGCGGCTCCCATGCGGGTGCTCGCGTCCTGCATCAACGCGCCGGCCACGTGGGTGTAGCGCTCGGTGGTGGTCACCCGCGCGTGGCCGAGGATCTCCTGTACGACGCGGATGTGCACACCTTGTTCCACAAGGAGTGTTCCGGCCGTGTGACGAGCGTCATGGAGTCGTGCGTCACGGACGCCCGCCCGCTTCAGGAGCGCTTTCCACGCCTTGTAGTCCTCGCTCCGTTCCATCGGCCTGCCATGCCGGGTGGTGAACACAAGATCATGTTCTTCCCACGGATCTCCCGCCTTTTCCCGCTCGGCCGCCTGTGCGTCGCGATGAGCCCGCAGGAAAGGCAGTAATTCGGGGGGACATTGAAGGGTGAGCTTGCTCCGGCCCTTGCGCTGACGAAAGATCATGCCGCCACCCGTGCGCCTGGGGCAGCGATCGGCGTGACCGGTGCAGTCCTTGGGACATGTGCGCTTCGGGCAGACGTGACCGTGCCTCTTGCATGCTTTGGCGCAGTCCGGCCGGTGCTTGTGCTCGGTGCACCTCTTCTTGCACGGCCAGCGATGCCACTCCTTGCCGCACTCGTGGGGGTCGTCGCAGCCGTGTTCCCATGGCTTGCGCTGCACCTGATACCACGCCTTGATGACACCGGTTTCCAGGTCGACGAACGACCACCGCAGCCCGAGCGCTTCCCCCTGGCGGATCCCGAGCGACAGCGCGACCGACCACCTCGCCGCGTTGCGCCTGGTTTTGGCGGCTTCCAGAACCTTGCGCGCCTCATTGCGGGTCAGCGGCTCAAGGTCAGGATCGTTGGCCACCGGTGCGTCGATCAGCGTCGCGACGTTCTTGGCCACCTTGTTCCGGCGAATCGCGATCTTGAGCGCGCGGGAGAGAATGCGATGGATCTTGAGCACGGTGCTGGGCGAGAGCCCGCTTTCCATCATGGTCGAATACGCCTGGTCGAGGTGCTCCGGCGTGAGCTTGTCGAGCCGGTGACGGCCGAGCAGTGGCTTGATCCAGTGCTCCGTCTTGGACCGGTAGTCGTCGAGCGTCCGGGGAGCCATCGTGCCCGAGGCGACGAGCCGAGCACAGATCACGTCGAGATATTCGGCCATCCACTCGGCGAGGGTAGGCGCCTTGCCCGGCTTGCTGACCTGGCCCGCCTCACGCTCCTTTTCCAGCTTGGCAACGCGGGCGGTCACCTCGGCTTGGGTCTTGCCCTTACGGTGCCGGCGATCGGGTGAACCGTCCGGCTTGACCCCGACAGTGACCCACCCGTGCCACTTGCCGTCCTTACCGAGGTAGATGGAAGAACGGCCGTTGGGCTTCCTGGTCGCCATCACGCCGCCTCGTCATGTGAGAGACCCGCTTTGGCCTCCAGGGCACGCGCGAACTCGTGAAGCGCCCACCGGGGACCAGTCGATATCCCTCGTCCTTGATCGACTTCAGTTCGCCGGACTTGATCAGTCGGAAGACGGCGGTACGGCTCATGCCGAGCATCACGGCGGCGTCCTTGGGCCGGTAGAACAGTGGTTC